>NZ_JANLGY010000008.1 GCF_024653915.1 Sulfuricaulis sp.
TGGCGGAGAGAGAGGGATTCGAACCCTCGATGGGATTTTGTCCCATACGCCCTTAGCAGGGGCGCGCCTTCGGCCACTCGGCCATCTCTCCTTGCAAGCAAGATGCCTGCAAGGATACCTGCGCACCCCGGGGACGTAAAGCTAAAACCGGTAAATTCAGCCCTTGCTGCCGCCCTGAGCCATGCCGGGCATGGGATGCAACTCGCCCGATTCTTTCTCTTTTTTGATGCGCTCGTAGATTTCCTCGCGATGAACGGGGATCTCCTTGGGTGCATTTACACCGATCCGGACCTGATTGCCTTTGATGCCTAGCACGGTGACCTGAACATCGTCGCCGATGTTGAGGGATTCGCCAATGCGTCGAGTAAGTATCAGCATTGCTCTACACTCCTTTCAGTATTACCTAAATCCATAACGTTCCTTTCCCTTTTCCCTTTGCCCGGTCACCCACCCCTGGGCTTGACCGACTCCTCAACAAGTGTTGCCGAACATCTTTATGACAAATTTTTGGCAAACTTTCCCATGGCGGCAGGCGCTACGGCATTTTCAGCGTCTCGCGCAACCCGCTTGGCGCCTTACTGATCACCCGGCGGATTGCTAACTCGCGGATATCACAGGAAAATCCTGTTAATCCCGCTATATTCGCCTACCTGCCTATACCTATGCAGCTTCTGTGCCAGCTTTGGAGGGGTATTAAACTGCGGATTAAATGCTTTTTTCGAGACCAAAGGTACCGTGCAGGGCACGGACCCCCAATTCCAGGTACTTTTCATCGACCACCACGGAAATCTTGATCTCCGAGGTCGAAATCATCTGGATGTTGATGCCTTCGTCCGCCAGGGTCTTGAACATCTGACTGGCAATACCGGCGTGTGAGCGCATGCCAACACCGACCACGGAAATTTTCACGATCTTGTCGTCGCCGCTCACCTCGCGCGCCTTCAGCTCCTGGGCAACCCGCTTCAAAATTTCCATAGCCTGCTTGTAATCGCCACGATGGACCGTGAAGGTGAAGTCGGTGGTGCCATCCGCGCCGACATTCTGCACGATCATGTCGACATTGATATTGGCCTTGCCAATTTCATTCAGGATACGGGCGGCAATGCCAGGCTTGTCCGGTACACCACGTACGGTGAGCTTGGCTTCGTCACGATTGAACGCAATGCCTGAAATGGCGGGTGCTTCCATGTTGTTTTCCTCATAGGTAATGAGCGTGCCCGGCCCTTCCACGAAGGAGGAAAGCACGCGCAATGGGACCTTGTACTTGCCGGCGAATTCGACCGAGCGGATTTGCAACACCTTGGAGCCGAGGCTCGCCAACTCGAGCATCTCCTCGAAGGTGATGCGATCCAGTCGCCGTGCCTCGGGGACAATGCGTGGGTCGGTCGTATAGACGCCATCCACATCGGTGTAAATCTGGCATTCGTCGGCCTTGAGCGCGGCGGCCATGGCCACGCCCGTGGTGTCCGAACCGCCACGTCCCAGCGTGGTGATATTGCCCTCTTCGTCCACGCCCTGGAAACCGGCCACGACCACGACACGGCCTTTCTTCAAGTCCTCGCGGACGCGTGACTCGTCGATGTCGAGAATACGCGCCTTGCCGTAGACATTGTCGGTGCGGATATGCACCTGGTGGCCGGTATAGGAACGCGCCGGGCAACCGATTTTCTCCAGTGCCATGGCGAGCAAGGCAATGGTGGCCTGCTCGCCGGTTGCAAGCAGTACGTCGAGCTCGCGCGGCGGCAGATCGGTGTTAATGGATTTGGCAAGCTTCAACAACCGGTCGGTCTCGCCACTCATGGCAGAAACCACAACGACGAGATCGTCCCCGTTCTGGCGCATGCGCGCGACCTTCTCGGCCACAGCGTTGATACGCTCGGGACTGCCGACAGAAGTGCCGCCGTATTTCTGTACAATCAATGCCATGGATACCGGTTTCGCTTGCTGCTGGTTACCCCTCTCCCCTTGCCCTCTCCCGCAAGGGGAGAGGGGGGCAAGTGCGCCTGCGGCGCGTCATGAATGATTGGGGCGCAAATTAAACCCGCTTTTATGACGGGAGTAAACAGGCCGAGAGCAGCGTGAAAGCACTGGAACTACTTGAGATTTTGCTCGACCCACGCCGGCACATCGTTGAGTGCCTTCTCGAGACCATCGGGGTTGGTTCCACCCGCCTGCGCCATATCCGGCCGGCCGCCGCCCTTGCCGCCCACGCCCAACGCAACCTGGTTGACCAGTTCACCGGCGTGCAGTCGCCCCGCGAGATCCTTGGTCACCCCGGCAATGAGCGTGACCTTATTATCCGCGACAGCCGCCAGCACAATAGCCGCCGGCGCCAGTTTATCCTTGAGGCGGTCCATAGCATCGCGCAAACCCTTGGTGTCCATCCCGTCCAGCCGCGTGGCGAGCACCTTGATGCCTTTGACTTCTTTGGCCTCCGCGGCCAAATCCTTGGAACCGCCGGCGGCAAGCTTGCCACGCAGTTGATCCAGCTCCTTCTCAAGCCCCTTGAGGCGCTGGGTAAGTTGTTCGACCTTGCGCGGGACCTCCTCAGGAGTGGCGCGCAACAATTCGGCGGCTTCGCACAACTTGTTCTCTCGCTCGTAAAGATATTTCAGCACGCCGAGCCCGGTGACAGCCTCGATACGCCGTACACCGGAGGCGACACCACCTTCGGAAACGATCTTAAACAATCCGATGTCCCCGGTACGACGCACATGCGTGCCACCGCACAACTCGATGGAATCGCCGATATTCAGCACACGCACTTCGTTGCCATATTTTTCGCCGAATAATGCCATCGCGCCTTCGGCCTTGGCGGAATCCATGTCCATGACACGTGACCGCGCGTCAATGTTTTGCAGAATTTGTTCGTTGACACGTCGCTCGACTTCAATAATCTGATCTGGCGTCATGGGCGCGATATGCGAAAAATCAAAACGTGTATGCTGCTCGTCCACCCGCGAGCCCTTCTGCTGCACGTGCGCTCCCAGCACGTCACGCAGCGCCTTGTGCATGAGGTGAGTGGCCGAATGGTTAAGCACAGTTGCCCGACGCAGCGTAACGTCGACTTCGGCCGTTACTTTATCGCCCGCACGGAATTGGCCTTTCTCGACTCGCCCCTGGTGCACGTGGACCTGTCCGTGCTTCTGGGTATCTTCGACACGAAATACCGCATCACCCACACGCAGCACGCCACGGTCGCCTACTTGGCCGCCGGATTCGGCGTAAAACGGTGTGCGATCCAGCACAATATTCCCCTGTTCACCCTCGCGCAAACTGTCCGTCTGGGCGAGATCGGACCCGCGCGTGATTTGCAGTACTTTGCCTGCATCGCTCAGCTGTGCATAGCCGGTAAATTGTGTCGGCTTATCCACGGTGACGGCGCCAATCTCGGCCGTCTTGAAAGACGAGGCCGCGCGGGCGCGCGCCCGCTGTGCTTCCATTTCACGCTCGAAGCCTTCCATGTCGATTTTCAGATTGCGTTCCAGGGCCACGTCACGCGTGAGGTCCACCGGGAAACCATAGGTGTCATAAAGCTTGAAAGCGGTTGAGCCCGAAATGGTATTGCCTTTCAGAGAGGCAATGTCGTCTTCAAGTATGCGCAATCCCTGCTCGAGAGTTTCATTGAAACGGTCTTCCTCCTGCTGCAGCACGCGTTCTATGAGCGCGCGTTCCTTGTTAAGCTCCGGATAGGCATCGCCCATTTGCTGGCACAAGGGTCCGACCAACTTGTAAAAAAAGGTCTCGTGCGCACCGACTTTGTGGCCATGACGAATGGCACGGCGGATAATGCGCCGCAGAACGTAACCGCGACCCTCGTTCGACGGCAGAACGCCGTCGATAATAAGAAACGCCGCCGCGCGAATGTGATCAGCCACGACATTCAATGAATTGCCCTGACGATCGGTAGCGCCGGTAATCTCGGCGGCGGCACGAATCAGGTGTTGAAACAGATCAATTTGATAATTGCTGTGCACACCCTGCTGCACTGCCGCAATGCGCTCCAGCCCCATGCCGGTATCGACCGAGGGCTTGGGCAGCGGGGTGAGTTTGCCGCTCTGGTCGCGGTTGTACTGCATGAAGACCAGATTCCAGACCTCTACGTAGCGGTCGCCGTCTTCATCGGGTGAGCCGGGCGGGCCGCCGGGAATGCCGGGACCGTGATCGTAGAAGATCTCTGAACAGGGGCCGCAGGGGCCGGTATCGCCCATTTGCCAGAAATTGGAGCTTTCGCCCAGATAGCCGAAACGTTTCGGGTCCACCTTCATTTCCTTCAGCCAGATGTCGGCGGCCTCTTGATCATCCTTATATACCGTCACCCAGAGCCGCTCGGCGGGAAGCTTCAAGTCCTGGGTCAGGAATTCCCAGGCATAGCGAATGCCTTCGCGCTTGAAGTAATCGCCGAAGCTGAAATTGCCGAGCATCTCGAAGAAGGTGTGGTGGCGCGAGGTGTACCCGACGTTCTCAAGGTCGTTGTGCTTGCCGCCTGCACGCACGCAGCGCTGCGAACTGACCGCGCGCGCGTACGGACGCTTCTCCAGTCCAAGGAAGACTTCCTTGAATTGCACCATGCCAGCATTGGTGAACAGCAGCGTCGCGTCGTTTGCCGGCACCAACGGGCTGGATGGCACGATCGTATGGCCGTGCCGTTTGAAGAAATCGAGAAAACGTTGCCGGATTTCGCTGCTTTTCATTACGCGTAAAGACTAATCCTGACCGCGAGGATTGAGTAATTGCTGTATTTGATCATAAGTGAAGCCGCGATATTGCAGAAAACGCGCCTGACGGGCACGTTCCGCATAACTTTTGGGTATTTTGCCGCCGAATTTCTTGCGCTGGACACGGCGGATGTCTTCGAGCCATTCCTGTCTCGTGACAACGAGCCAGTTTTCGATGGCCGCGGGCGCCACCCCCTTTTCCTGTAATTCCTTCTGGATGCGCAGCGGCCCATAACCCCGGTTGCGTCGTGCCCGAATCAGGCTTTCCATGAAGCGGTCATCGGAAACAAGATGCTCGCTTTCCAGATTGCTGACGACCACCGCGGCCAACGCTTCGTCGCATCCCTTTCTCAACAATTTATGTTGTAACTCACGGCAACTGTGTTCGCGCCGCGCCAGATACTGCATGGCCATCTGACGCGCACGCGCCGGAGTGATCTCCGGCGAATCTGATTTCAGGCCTCTTCCTCCACGGTGGCTTCCTCGGCCTCATCTTCCTTCACTGGGCTCTGGTTCGCCAAAACAATCTTGTCACGGATGCGTTTTTCGATTTCGGCGGCGATGTCCGGGTTGTCCTTCAGGAACTGGCGGGCGTTGTCCTTGCCCTGGCCGATACGTTCCTTGTTAAAGCTGTACCAAGCCCCGGTCTTCTCGACAATTTCGCTTTCGGAGCCAATATCGATGAGCTCGCCTTCCTTCGAAATGCCTTCGTTATAAATGATATCGAACTCGGTCTGGCGGAACGGCGGTGCGACCTTGTTCTTGACCACCTTCACGCGCGTCTGGGCTCCGATGACTTCCTCGCCCTTCTTGATGGCGCCGATGCGACGAATGTCGAGGCGCACCGAGGCGTAGAACTTGAGCGCGTTGCCGCCGGTGGTGGTCTCGGGATTACCGAACATGACACCGATTTTCATGCGGATCTGGTTGATGAACACCACCATGGTGTTGGAGCGCTTGATGTTGGCGGTCAGCTTGCGCAGCGCCTGGCTCATCAGGCGCGCCTGCAGGCCCATGTGTGAATCGCCCATCTCGCCCTCGATCTCGGCCTTCGGGGTCAGCGCCGCCACCGAGTCGATGACCACGATGTCCACGCCACCCGAACGCACCAGCATGTCGGCGATTTCCAGCGCCTGCTCCCCGGAATCCGGCTGCGACACCAGCAAATCGTCAATATTCACGCCAAGCTTCTTGGCATACAGCGGGTCAAGCGCGTGTTCGGCATCGATGAAGGCCGCCGCTCCACCCAGTTTCTGGATCTGGGCGATGACGGAAAGAGACAACGTGGTTTTGCCAGAGGATTCCGGCCCGTAAATCTCCGTTACCCGGCCGCGCGGCAAGCCGCCGATGCCAAGCGCGATATCCAAACCTAACGAACCGGAAGAAACCGCCTCCACCTGCTGTACCACCCCGGCGTCGCCGAGGCGCATGACAGAACCCTTGCCAAACTGCTTCTCGATCTGTCCCAGGGCCATGCTCAACGCCTTAGTCTTGTTCGTGTCCATGCTGTTCTCCTGCGGCAATTCGCCGAAACGGTGTTCAATATTTTTGAAAAGCTAGATGTGAAAACGATTATTCCACAATTCCCATGAAATGGCCTAGCCCCACGCAGACAGCGTCTGCCAAGGCCTAAAAACCTCACCTTTCAGGTTAAAGGTTGATAAAAATACAACGCAATCTCAGCGAATAAAATCCAGCACGCCCTGAAGCGCCGCGGTCACAGCCTGCCTACGCACGCTCTCGCGGTCGCCGGAAAAGACCTGCTTGCGGCTCTGGGTGTCGCGTTTCTTGCCGGCCCAGGCGAAACAGACGGTGCCGACCGGTTTCTCCGGCGTGCCGCCGCTGGGGCCGGCAATACCGGTAATGGCAAGCGCGACCTGCGCGTGGGAATGGGTCAGCGCCCCCTCGGCCATGGCGCGCGCCGTCTGGTCGCTGACCGCGCCGTAGCGCGACAGAATTGTGGTCTTTACGCCCAGCATTTCGCGCTTAGACAGGTTGGTGTAAGCGACAAAACCGCGCTCAAACCATTCAGAACTGCCCGCCACCGAGGTCATCATCTGCGCCACCCATCCGCCGGTGCATGATTCGGCCGTGGCCAGCATGAGGCCCTGACGTTTCAGTTCCTGACTGACGGCACGCGCCAGCGTTTCGATTTCCATGCGCGCAAGGATAACGCGGTAACCGCCGAGGTGACAGAGTGGCCGGAAGATCTTTCAAAACACCTGAAACGCAGATATGCGACTAAAAGCCTTCTCAAAAACGTCGCGAGCGGCCGTCAGCCGGGTGAGTACGGAGCGCAGGAACCGGAGTGGACACGGCAATCCATGAGGGCGAGAGCGAAATAGGCGAAGCACCGCTTCGCCCGCTCGCAGCGCCCGCCGCCTACCAGCGGCGGGCCGGACCGCCGAAGGCGGCCGAGCACCGCCCGATCCCGGATCACGGACGCGCAGCAGTTTTTGGGATGACTTCTAGCCGATCAGCATGCGCACGCCGAGTACCGCCAGGAACACGGCGAAGAAACGGCGCAGCACGACAACTGGCAAGATATGCGTGAGCTTTGCGCCGAGCGGGGCAAACAACAGGCTGGATATTACGATGCCGGCGAATGCCGGCCAGTAGAGATAACCGCTGCTCCATTCGGGAAGACCGCTTTTATTCCAGCCCGTAGCGACAAAACCGGCCGCGCCGGCCAAGGCGATGGGCAAGCCGCAGGCGCTGGAAGTGGCTACGGCCTGACGCAGGGTAAAGTTGCACCAAACCAGGAAGGGAGTGGTCAAGGTTCCTCCGCCGATTCCCAATGCCGCCGATATCGCACCGATCACACCACCGGCGATGTTCGTGCCCACAGTCCCGGGCAAATGCCCGCGCGGCGCCACCATAAGATTAAATCCGATCTGCGCCGCCACCAGCAGCTCGAAAATGCCGAACCACAGACGCATCGCATTCGTGGGCAGGAAATCGGCGATCACCGCGCCCAGCAGCGCCCCGACCACGATGCCTGGTGTCAACCGGCGAAACACCGGCCATTGCACGGCGCCGTGCCGGTGGTGCGCGCGCATGGAGGAGATCGAGGTGATCGCGATGGTCGCGAGCGAGGTGCCGATCGCTAGATGCACGATCACGGTTGGATCGACGCCCTGCCCCTGAAAAACAAATACCAATACCGGGACGATAATCAGCCCACCGCCAACGCCGAGCAATCCGGCAATCAGTCCGGCGAAGGCGCCGACCAGCAGATAAATCAGTAGGGTTTCCAATTCCTCATTTTCCAGTCATCTGATAAATCTGGAACAACACGAATCCGGTGGCCGCGAGAAATCCGGTGATGGGAATCCAGACCGGATAAACACGAATGACGTCCGGCTTCGGATGACGCTGCTTGATAAGCACCAGAGACAGGTTGATCAGCGCAAACACTATCAGAATAATAAAGCTGGTCACCTTGGCCAGCGTCACCAGCGGCAGCCACAACGCCAGCGCGAGTACGATCGCGGTGGCCACGGCCGTGGACAGCAGCGGTGTCTGCGTGACGGCATGCACCTTCCCGAACGCGCCGTGCAGCCAGCCCTCGCGGCTCATGCCGTACAGCACGCGCGCCACCATGATGATCTGGATCAGCGCTCCGTTCACCACGGCGAAGATGCTGATCAAGCTGATGAGCGTGGGCGGGGAACCGGTGGCACGCTCGTAGATCAGCGCCAACGGCGCGCGGCTTTGCGCCAGCTCCGCCGGCGGCAGCGCCAGTACTGCCACCAGCGAGACCAGCAAGTACAAAACGGTTGAAACGACGATGGCGATGATGATGGCCAACGGAAGAATTCGTGCCGGGTCCTTCACTTCCTCGGCCACGTTGACCATGTCTTCGAAGCCGATGAAGGCATAGAACGCGAGAAATGCCCCCATCATGATCCCCAGCCAGATGCCACCATCGGCCGGCGGAATCAGCTCGGGCAGGCGCGCCGGCAGATCGCCCAGGCTGCCGCCAGCCACGAACAGCACCAGCAGCAAACCGCCCACTTCCACCAGCGTGATCAGGGACGCGGCCATCACGGATTCGGCGATGCCCCATGCCGCCAGCGCCCCCAGCAGCAATACCAGCAGCGTGATGGCAAACCAGTCGGGAATCGCCACGAAGACATGCAGGTAGCCGACGAAACCGTTAGCAATCGTGGCCGCCGAAACCACACCGGTGAGAATGATCAACCAGCCTACCAGCATTGAAAGCCTGCGCAGGCGAAAACCCTTCTGCACATAGACTGCCTCGCCCGCGTTTTTCGGATAGCGTGCCGATAACTCGGCGTAAGACAATCCCGTCAACGCCGCGAGCACTGCCGCAATCACGAACGACAACGGCGCGTAAAGACCGGCGAGACCGGCGACTTTACCGATCAGCACATAAATGCCGGCGCCGAGGATGGTGCCCAATCCGTACAGCGTGATTTGCGTCAAAGATAACGAGCGCTTGAGTTCGGTAGGTGGCGTCATGTGATTTTCAGATTTTTTATTTGCTCAGCGACTGTAATGGCAGCATAACGCACCCTATAAATGATGCACAAAAAAATCAGGCGCCCTGGACATTCATCCAATACACAGCCGCCTGTATCACGGCCAGGGAATAGAAACCGGCGAGGGCATCATCGAGCATGTTGCCCAATCCGCCCTGAATCCGGCGCTCGATCTGGCGGATGGGAAACGGTTTCCAGATATCGAACAGCCGGAACAGGATAAATCCCGTCACGATCCACATCCATCCGTTCGGAGCCATGAACATGGTAATCAGGTATCCGACGATTTCATCCCACACGATGCCGGGATGATCGTGCACGCCCAAATCTTTTTCCGTCACGTGACAAATCCAAATGCCCAGGCCGAACAGCAGAAATACGACAACGGCGTAGGTCAATGCTGACAGGGGTTGCAGCAACAGATAAATGGGGATTCCCACCAGTGTGCCAAAAGTGCCCGGTGCCATGGGTGCATTGCCGGCGCCGAAGCCAAAGGCGAGAAACCGTGCAAACTTTCGCAGCGCTGTCATATGCAAACGCACCGCCTCACGCGGGCGAAGCCTCGCGCAGATCCTGGCGAACGAGATTGTCACGCAAGAAGAATGCTTCGACATCTTGCAGCTTCTGGCTCAACGGCATGGGCGGCAGACTGGCGAGAAAGACCTTGCCATAACCTTTGCTCAACAAGCGCGGGTCGCACAACATCAGCACGCCGTGATCGCTTTCATCGCGTATCAGCCTGCCCACGCCCTGCTTCAGCGTAATGACGGCTTCCGGCAACTGGTATTCGGCGAAAGGGCTGCGTCCGGTCTGCTCCATCGCCGCCGCGCGCGCCTGCAGCACCGGATCGTCCGGCGAAGCAAAGGGAAGCTTGTCGATAATGACGCAGGACAACGCCTCACCGCGCACGTCCACACCTTCCCAGAAACTGCTGGTGCCAAGCAGCACGGCATTGCCCATGTCGCGGAAACGCCGGAGCAACTCCGAACGGGGAGCGTCACCCTGAACCAGCAGGGGATATTCCAGTTTGTCACGCAGCCGTGCAGTAGCCGCCTTGAGGGCACGGTGACTGGTGAACAGGATAAACGCACGACCGCGGCTGGCCTTTAGCACGGGTAACGACGCCTCGATCACACGATCCGTGTAATCCGGCGCCGACGGCGCAGGCAAACCGGGCGGAATGTATAAAAGAGTCTGTTGCGCATAATCGAAGGGGCTGTCCCACAATCCCGTTTCGGCTTCCTCCAGCCCCAGACGTGCCTGAAAGTGTGTGAAACTTTTTTTGATTGCGAGGGTGGCAGAGGTGAATATCCAGGCTTTCTTTCCATTGCCTGTGTGCTCGCGGAATGAAGCCGCGATATCGAGCGGGGTTAGATACAGTGTAAAGCTACGCACCGTGGTTTCGAACCAGGCAACGTACTCAGACGGCGGACTCTCACTGATCATCATCAGCCGGTCCAACAGATCCGAGGCCCGGCGCGCGCAGTTGGCCAGCCCTTGGCCCTTTCCAGCGGCGATATCGAGCACGGCGGAAAGATCCGTTAACCGTGATTTCAATTCCGTCAGCGCCGCATGAACTGCCTTGGTATTCTCCAGCTTTTCCCAGGCATCGCGGCGCGGCTCCACGCCAAACGCAAGACGAAAATCGGCGGCTGCCTTTTCGAGCGACTGCGTGGCTGGCAACAAACCGGCAACGCCACTATGCTCATTTAAATCCTCGGCAATGGCGTCGCGACACAGGCTGACAAGCTGATGGCCGCTGAGCGAAATACCAAGAAAATTCGACGCCACTTCCGGCAGCTGGTGTGCCTCATCGAAGATGACCGCCTCCACGCCGGGCAATAATTGCCCGAATCCTTCATCGCGCAAGGCCAGATCGGCAAAGAAGAGATGGTGATTCACGACGACCACATCGGCGGCCAGCGCCTCGCGGCGTGCGCGGTTGACGAAGCAATCGTCGTAATGTGTGCATTCGCCGCCCAGACAATTATCGGTGGTGGAAGTAACGAGCGGCCACAGATCGGAATCCTCGGAGATACGGCTCATCTCGGCAACATCCCCGCGCGGTGTGCTCCCGCTCCACTCCCGGATCAGTGCCAGATTCGACTGATGGCGCCTGCCGGCGAGACGGCCCTCCGTTTCCTCACGTTCGAGGCGATGGAGACAGAGGTAATTCGAACGACCCTTGAGCAGGGCCGTCGTGACGGGAATCGCGAGGGCGTCGCGCACTATGGGAAGGTCGCGGTGATACAGCTGGTCCTGCAGGTGGCGCGTGCCGGTCGAGATCAGGATTTTCTTGCCGGACAGCAGCGCCGGCACCAGATAGGCGAAGGTTTTGCCGGTGCCGGTACCCGACTCAGCGATGAAAACAGAATAATCCGCCAGCGCCTGCTCGATGCGGGTCGCCATTTCCTGTTGCGCGCGACGCGGTGTGAACCCTTCCTGCCGCCCGGCGAGCGGCCCGTCAAAACCCAGAATGTCTTTGCTGGTCAATGGCAATGTATCGCTCGTCTGCTTCTTGCGCCTGATCTGCCCCGGCGATAAGCTGGTGGAAGCATACAATATAATCGGGGTGCACCATAACCATGCTGGTCGAAATCAGGCCCCAGTCCGCGCTCGCGCCAACGCGTCCTGCCATGCTTCCTCATCTGATAATAAGAGGCATGTCGATCGTCCTTTGTGGTCTGGTTCTGAATGCCTGTTCCATGGGCCAGATGGTGGCGCGCTCCTCCCTGTCCATTCTGGATAGCGGCAACATCGCCATGAACCGCGAGACCGATCTGGAGCTCGCTCGTGCCGCCATTCCAGCCAATCTCAAACTCATCGAAGGACTGATCCTGGAGCTCCCGGACAATGCCGAGCTGCGACTTCAGGCCGCCCAGGGATTTTACGGTTACACCTACGGTTTCATCGAAGATGAGAATAGCCGGCGCGCCTCCGAGCTGTATCGCCGCGGTTTGGAACATGCCCTGCGGGCACTCATGTCAGCGGGGTTTTCCGCCGACGTTGCCACGCTGCCTCAGAAGGAGCTCGAGCGCCAGCTCGGCATGCTCGACCGCGGCGCCGTCCCGGCGCTTTTCTGGTCAGCCACCTGCTGGGCCAAATGGATAGACATGAACCGCGATGACCCGGCACGCATCGCCGAAATGGGCAAGGCCGCGGCACTGATGACGCGCGTGCTCGAACTCGATGAAAATTATTATTACGGTGGCGCACACCTGTTCTTCGGTGTTTATTACGGCGCCAAGCCGCCCATGTTCGGGGGTGATTTCAACCGCTCCGCGCAACATTTCGAGAAAGCGCGTGCCGTCACCCAGGGGAAACTGCTGTTTGTCGACATGCTAAGGGCGCAGTATCTGGCGCGTCAACAACTCGACCGTCAACAGTTTCATGAACGGCTGACGGCTGTCGTCAAGGCCCCGCCCGATATATTTCCGGAAATGGCACTGGCCAACGCCATCGCCCGGCAAAAAGCCAGACAACTATTGACCAAAGAAGAGGAATGGTTTTGAAAAAACTCTGCTCTTTGCTGTTACTGATTCTTTTCATTTCTCCCGTGCGCGCGAACGAAACCTACGTGCTTAAATTCGCCACCCTGGCGCCGCAGGGCTCCACCTGGATGAACATCATCACCGACTGGGCCAATCAGGTGGGCAAGGAAAGCAAGGGTCGTCTCACCTTCAAGCTCTATCCCGGCGGCGTCTCCGGAGATGAACCCGATGTCCTGCGCAAGATCCGCTTCGGCCAACTGCAGGGTGGCGCCATGACCGGGCACGGCATCGGATATATCTATTCGCCGGTGCGCGTGCTGGAAATCCCGTTTCTGTTCCGCAACTACGATGAAGTTGATCATGTGCGTGCGCGACTGATGCCGGACATCCGCGAAGGATTCCGCAAGAACGGCTTCGAGCTGCTCGGTTGGATGGAAGTCGGCTTTATCCAGCTCTTCTCCCAGGAACCCATTTATTCCCTCGAAGATATGAGGAAAAGGCGCATCTGGCTGTGGCAAGGAGATCCGTTGGGCAAGGCCTTCTTCGCGGCGAGCGGCATTTCGCCCGTGCCGTTGCCGATCACGGAGGTGTTTACCAGCCTCTCCACCGGCTTGATCGATACCACCATCGCACCGCCTCTGGGCGCCATTGCGCTGCAATGGTTTTCCAAGACACCTTATATGACCAACATGCCGGTGATGGACGGCATTGGCGGACTTCTGGTAACACGCAAGTTCTTTGAGGGTTTACCAGCGGATCTCCAGAAACTGCTTCTGCAAACCGGCGAGGAGGCGGGTAAACGTCTGTTGGTTGAAACACGGCAGGACAACGAAAAAAGTCTCAAGGTGTTAAAAGAACATGGCGTGACATTCACCAACGAATGGAAAGACAGTGACGCCGTTCTCTACGACTTGCGTGATCGCGCGGCGGCAGCGCTGGCGAAGGACGGCTATATCCCGGGCGAACTGTATGCCCGCACACGCCAGGAGCTCGAAGAATACCGCGCGCGGATCAGCAAAAAGTGATTGAGCCGGGTGAGCACTACGCACGAAACCGGACCTGGAAGGCCAAGCTCGAGTTCTATTTCACTCGCATAGAAAGCACACTTGCCATTTCCGGCCTGATACTGATGTTGGGCCTGTCGCTGATTGAAATTCTCCTGCGAAATCTGTTTCACACCTCGATTCCCGGCGCCGACATTCTGATCCGCCATCTGGTGCTGTGGGTAAGCTTCATCGGCGCCGTCGTGGCCGTGCGCGAGCGCCACATCAAGGTTGAAATCATTTCCGTTTGGTTGCCCGAGATTTGGCGAAGTCGTCTGGAGCGGCCGATCTTTCTGTTCTCCACCATAGTCTGCACCATGATCGCCTGGGCGGCTGTCCGGTTCTGGTATCAGGAGTGGCTGAATGTGCCTCCAGGCGAGAAATGGATTGCCCTGCTCAGCATCGTCATTCCGCTGAGTTTCTTGCTCCTGGCGCTGCATTTCGCGCTGCGCTTCCTGATTGGTCCGCGCTCACGCGAACGGACAGCGTGACAATCGCAATCATTGTCTTCCTGGTGTTGATCGCCGCGCTCGGTGTGCCGTTGTTCGTGGTCCTGGGCGCCGGCAGCTTGATCGCCACCTATGCGGCCGGCCTCGATCCGGCCGTCCTGCTGATAGAAATGCTGAGGCTCTCGTCCTCGCCCAATCTCATTGCCATTCCACTGTTCACTCTGGCTGGCGTGACGCTCGCGCGCGGAGGCGCTGCGCAACGACTGGTGCAGCTGTTCAACACGGGCTTCGGCTGGATGCAGGGCGGGCTGGCGATTGTGGCGCTGTTGTCCTGCGCCTTCTTCACCGCCTTCTCCGGCGCTTCCGGCGTCACTATTCTGGCGCTCGGCGGTCTGCTTTACCCTATGTTGGTCGGCGAAAACTATTCGAAACGTTTCTCGCTCGGCCTGTTGACCTCATCCGGATCGCTCGGCTTGCTGTTTCCACCCAGCCTGGCCGTGTTGTTGTACGGCATCATCGCGGGCGTCAGCATCGAACAGCTCTTCACCGCAGGAATTATTCCGGGGACGATCCTGCTTGTCATGCTGGCGCTATACGCCATGGTGACTTCCCGACGGATTGGCATACCCCGACATCCCTTTTCTTTCGCCGCTTTCATCGCGGCGGCACGCGCCGGATTATGGGACATCCTTCTGCCCGTCGGTATCATCGCGGGGTTGTTCGGCGGGTATGTGACCGTAACCGAGGCGGCATCCTGCTCCGCGGCTTATGCCCTGTTGCTGGAAGGCGTGATTCACCGGCGACTGAACACGCTGACCCTGTATTACGAGGTGTTCCGCGAAACCTGCGTGCTGGTGGGCAGCCTGCTGATTATTCTCGGCATTGCGCTCGGACTGACCAATCTCATGATTGACGCCCAGTTACCGATGATGATCCTGTCGCTGCTCGAACAAGACATTACGAGTCAGTGGCAATTCTTGTTGCTGTTAAACGGTTTCCTTTTGATCATCGGCTGCATCATGGACATTTTTTCCGCCACCATGGTTATCGTGCCGCTGATTCTGCCGCTGGCACAGCGCTTCGGCGTCGATCCGGTGCACTTGGGAATTATTTTCCTGGCCAATCTCGAGATAGGTTATCTGACCCCGCCAGTCGGAATAAATCTTTTCCTCGCCAGTCAGCGCTTTCGGGAGCCCATGCTGAACCTGTTTCGCGCCGCCCTGCCCTTCCTCTTTATTATGCTGATCTGGCTGGCCTTGGTGACCTACCTGCCGCAACTCTCGCTTTGGTGGAAATAATCCTCGAAGTCAGGGGTTCTTTTCACCGCTACTCCCCGATTCCGAAACGCTGAATCACGCCTGACGCCAAAACAAACTTTTTGCGCCAGGCTTCAAATTCCTCAGCGGGCATCGGCCGGCTGAAAATAAAACCCTGAATTTCATCGCAGCCCATCTCCTGCAATAGCCTGACCTGTTCCTCGGCATCGACTCCTTCGGCGATAACCTTGTGCTTGAGTAGATGCGCCAGGGAAATAATGGTGGAAACAATGGTTCGATGATCCGGATCATCGACCATGTTAATGACAAATGACCGATCGATCTTCAGTGCATCGACAGGCAGAGTGGCAAGATGGCTGAAGGAGGAATAACCGGTGCCAAAATCGTCGATGGAAACACCCACGCCCATTGCCTGGATCATTTTGAGCTTCATGACGTTTTCCTCGACATTCTTCATGATCAGGCTCTCGGTGATCTCGATATCGAGTCCGCAATTTTTATAACCGTGTCTTTCCACGATTTCCTGAATCATCGGGATGAAATTCTTCTGCACTAGCTGTATTTGAGAAATATTGACGGCGATGCGTGGCGCTTGCGGATCTTTCTCACGCCAGAGGGCATGCTGCGCTACGGCCTTTTCAATGATCCAGCGGCCGACATCGATGATCAATCCGGAATCTTCCAGAGTGGCGATGAACTCGATGGGCGGCACCATACCGCGATCCGGGCTGTTCCAGCGCAACAGCGCCTCCGCCCCCGATACCTGCCCGCGACGGACGTCAATCTTGGGTTGGTAGTGCAGCAGGAATTCATCGCGTTCCAACGCACGACGCAACAGCGTCTGGAGCGCCAGCCGATCGCTTAACCGTACATTCAGCTCCTTCGTATAGAACTGGAAATTATTGCGTCCGAGTTCCTTGGCGCGGCGCATGGCGGCCTCGGCGTTTTTGAGCAGCACGTCGGGTTCCTGCCCATCGTGCGGAAAAAGACTTACGCCAATGCTGCAAGTGATATCAAGCTCGCGGTTGTTCATCACGATGGGTTGCGAAACGGTGCTTAAAACCTTCTGCAGGGTGTCCGTGACCTGCGGCCGTGATGAGATGGCCTCCACAATACGTTGCAGCACTTTCGGGATGTTCTCCTCGTTGGCAATACCAGACAATAGCAGTACAAATTTATCACTGGCCAACCGCGCCGCGGTGTCCGTTGTCCGGATGCATGTCCTGATACGTTGCGCCACCAGCTTCAGGACTTCGTCGCCCGTCTTGTGACCCAAGCTGTCATTGACGAACTGGAAATTGTCGAGATCGAGAAATGCCAACGCCACGATCTGTTTCTGCCGCCGGGCCAGCGCCACTGCCTGTTGCAGACGATCTTGCAACAGATTCTGATTAGGTAACTCAGTGAGAAGGTCAAAATTGGCCTGACGTTCCAGCTGTTGCTGGTAGTTCCGGGTTTCGGTGATGTCATTCAATACCGCAACGAAATGCGTGATCTTCCCTCTTTCGTCGCTAACAGGAGCGATATGCATGTCATTCCAGAACAGACTGCCGTCCTTTCGACGACATTGGAGAATGGCATGACCTACGCGCTGCTCCGCGATGGCTGTACGAATATCTGCCAGGGCGGCCTGATCCGTCTCGCTGCCAACCAGGAATTCAATACCTTGCCCGATTGCTTCGGCGGAGGCGTACCCCGTTATACGCTCGAAGGCAGGATTGATGTATTCAATCGGCCTGTGGGGATCGTTGAAACTCGCGATCAGCACCGCATTGACACTTGATTCAACGGCACGGTTACGCAACCGCAAAGCCTTGTCGGCTTTTGTGTACCGGCGCGAAGTAAACATGACCGCCAAGATGCCGATGACGGCGGCTGTCGAACAAACAACCAGCAAGCCCCAGAAGAAAGACGCATCACTCATGTGGACAAGTATAGTTACCACCTGCCCCAGGCGGATCGTCAACATCAATGCGGCATAAACAAAAAGGCCCCGCTCATAGGCGGGGCCTTTTTGTTTGCATTGGCGTCCCCAAGGGGATTCGAACCCCTGTCGCCGCCGTGAAAGGGCAGTGTCCTAGGCCTCTAGACGATGGGGACAAAACTGACGACTGAAAGAAACGGGTTGTTCCTGAGCAACCCTTTCATCGAAATTGGTGGAGCTAGCCGGGATCGAACCGGCGACCTCATGCATGCCATGCATGCGCTCTCCCAGCTGAGCTATAGCCCCTTGCAAGGCGCGGTACTTTACATGCCCATGCGGCGATGGGTCAAGCCGTAACCGTTTGTTTCCTTATATGTTCCAGCGCGGAATCGAGCCGCGCGAGCGTTTTGTCGCGTCCAAGAAGTGCCAGCGTCACATCGATTGGCGGTGAAACAGCGCGACCGGCGACGGCCACGCGCACGGGTTGCGCGATCTTGCCAAGCTTAAGTCCTTCCGCCTCGGCCACGCCGGTGACGGCATTATGAATTGACGGGGCATCCCACACCGGCAACGCCGCCAGGCGCGCACGCAATTCGATCAGCGACTTTTGAGCCTCCGGCTTTAAATGCGTGGCGGCATCTTTGGGATCGTAAGCGTCAAAATCCCGATAGAAAAATGCGCTGTTCTGTGCCATTTCCAGCAATGTTTTGGCACGCTCGCGTTGCGCCTTCACAACCTCCACCAGATCCGGTCCGGTGGCCGGGTCTACACCCAGCTTTCCCAGATGATGGCTCAGGTGGTGCGCTACATGTTTGGGATCACCATTCTTTATATAGTGCTGGTTCAGCCACAGCAGTTTTTCTGGATTGAAGGCGGCGGCCGAACTGTGGACCTTGGTAACATCGAACAGCTTGATCATCTCGTCGATGGAAAACACTTCCTGATCACCATGCGACCAGCCGAGGCGCGCCAGGTAGTTGAGCAGCGCTTCGGGCAAATAACCATCATCACGGTATTGCATGACGCTCACGGCGCCGTGGCGCTTGGATAGCCGAGCACCATCCGGGCCGAGGATCATGGGCACATGCGCGTAGATCGGTGGCGCGTAATTGAGCGCCTTCAGCATATTCATCTGGCGCGGGGTGTTGTTCAGGTGATCGTCGCCGCGAATGACATGGGTGATTTTCATGTCCATGTCGTCCACCACTACAGTAAAATTGTAGGTTGGTGAGCCGTCGCCGCGCGCGATGATCAGGTCATCCAACTCACCGTTCTGGAATATCACGCGCCCACGAACCAGATCCTCGACCACCACAGGCCCATCGAGCGGATTCTTGAAGCGCACGACGGGTGACACTCCTGCCAGCGGGTTGGAAACTCCGTGGCGGCATTTTCCGTCATAACGCGGCTTTTCCTTGCGCGCCATCTGTTCGGCGCGCAGCTGCTCCAGGCGCTCCTTCGAGCAATAGCACTGATAGGCCTGCCCTTCCTTGAGCATCTGCTGGATGACTTCCTTGTAGCGCGGGAAACGCTGGGTCTGGAAAAACGGCCCCTCGTCGTATTCCAGCCCGAGCCAGGTCATGCCCTGCAAAATGGCGTCCACCGATTCGGCAGTGGAGCGCTCCAGATCGGTATCCTCAATGCGCAAGATGAACGTGCCACCGTGCTTGCGCGCATACAGCCAGGAAAACAACGCCGTGCGCGCGCCGCCCACGTGCAGATAGCCGGTCGGACTGGGGGCAAATCGTGTGCGGATGGTCACGGGATATATATGATTGGGAGAGAAAGCCTATGTTAATGAAAATCGGCGTCGATTTCAGCTGAATTGACGCTCATTCCCCACCGGCTTAAACTTGCGCGCTCGTTTTCCCCAACGGGGCGATTAGCTCAGCGGTAGAGCACTGCCTTCACACGGCAGGGGTCGTAGGTTCGAACCCTACATCGCCCACCATATTTTCAAACACTTAGCGACCGCAATCTGCCCGTCACTACAGCGCTGTGATCGAAATTGTGATCGTTGGCATAAGTCCTGTCATGCCCGAATTAATGAAAATATTTCGGCTAGAACGAATGGCTTAAACCGGCCATAACCGGACATTCATTGAGTGTCACAAATTAAAAAAGCCCCGCCTATGCGGGGCTTTCCGGTGACCAATGAATTTCTTGCTTAAGTTGTTTTGCGACGAGCAAAGCCAATCAAGCCAAGCAGTCCCGAGCCGAACAGCCACATGGCGGCGGGCACCGGAACCGTTGACGCGGCGCCGACATCGCCCGCATGAACGGCCCACGCTTGGTAGCCATTGGTTTTAACGATAGCGCCTTGATTACCATTGTAGTAATTGAACATCCACGCGGCGTTGGTACTTGGCGCGAACTCCGTGGCCGACCAATAGGAGTCGGGCACGAGGGCGTAGAACGGCCCCGTGTTGGTCAGGCCCCAGCCGTCTGGAAAGCAGGTGCCCGAGGTGGTGCAGACGGCCTTGTTGCCCAAGGTCACGTAGAACATATGGGACATCTCGCTGTGGGTCGTCATGTTATAGCCAGCGTCCACGCCGATGGTGGCGCCGTCGTTGCCCACATCGATGGTGGTCGGCAGGCGCCAGCCGGTAATATTGCTGCCATAGGGATTCAGGCCCATCGCCCAGGCATTAGCCGTCAACCAGTTCCTGCTCGTACCGGCGTAGCCGGCATTCGCCAGCCAAGTAATATCCAACACGGTGTCGTAGTACGCCTCGAAGGTTGACAGGTTGCCATCGAGATCACGCCCTTGCAGCGTAGTCTCCCAAGTGCCTTGTCCGCTCACGGACGCGGCATGGGTAAGCGCTGATACACCAGACGCAATGACGAACAGGGCCGTGGCTGCCCAACGATGATGGAATTTCATGGAACTCTCTCCTAGCAATCAATTTTGGTTTTGTTGTTAGCGGTTCCTGGTCATGCCCATTTTTATAACTGCATAGCTTGCTTTGCTGACCGCTTAGTGCGCACTCTCCACCTACCCCCCATACCTGTCAAGCACCTAGGATCAGCGCCCGAATATGGAGTACGCCCCACGGTTTCCGTCAAATGTGAACGTCTGGTTTGGGTCGAGTCTGACCCTATCGATCGTTGGGATTTTTCAGGAACTGAACGAATTGATTAATTTAACTGACCTTAGTTCCGCTGCAAATGCATCATGCTAATAGTTTGAAAACGACCAGAAGCGGTCATTTAACGCTTGAGTGAACCGGAGGCGCGGTTTGTGCTGGTCTGATTAAGCGAGTTGTTAGGCCTATCATTTACCAATGAATTCACGGGCCTTCACAATATATGAAACCTCTCTCCCAGGGGCCGTCATTTCTGCCTCTGTAAGCGCAATGCTATGCGCACGAAGATCAAAAATTGCTTTTAAAGCGCTGCCAATTTTAAGGTCCAAAAGATGGGCGAGAGCTTCAGAAGAAGCAACCATAACTGTGGAAATGATACCTTCACCATGTTTTTTATGTTGTAAATCCATGTATTTCTGATAATCATGCAAAAGTGACTCAAGCTCCTCTTGTATTAATGAAGCAGGCTCAGATGAGCTTGCTTGTTTCTGAATCCAATGACGTAGAGCTAGCAGTCTTTGGACATTTTCCTCATCATTTCTAAACTGAAGAAAATCCTCCCAAGGCATGTTCTCAGGCGGTAATGGAACTTTTTTTAGGCACACTTCTAAAGTGGATGGAGGTCCTTCACTTGTAGGCAGATGGCGTGTTTTAACATGAGCTGTTACAGGTGCATCCTTATATCTAAGTCGCCCTGACAAATTGCGAATAATGGTGTTAGCGGTTTCCTCATCGTCTAATTCATTAGGGTTATGTAAGCCTTCAAGTATTTGAAATGGTAATACAAGATCACAATTTTCAGGCCACAATGCTGCGAATGGGTTCCATGAGTTCCCATCTGCAGCTGGTTTGAGTTCAATAAATCGGGGGCCATCTGTGCCCACTCGTACAACGACTTCTTTCTTGGACAGATAATCTATTTCGGCTGCAAGGCTTTGATATTCTTCTTTGTCCGCAGCAGTAAATTTTAAATTATGGCGATCAAGAGGCCAGATGAGAATATGATCGAAAAATAGCGCCAGCCTCTGAGCCTCAGCTGTATCTCTAATTAAATCCCTTGTCGCCATAATCGCTCTACTCAGCATATCTGTGAACGCTCCATGTTGGCCCGACGTAATTTAGATGTCACATTCTGACGTATAACCTAGCCAAGTGACATCTAACTTAGCGGGACCATGTGGCGATACGCGTTTCCAACAAGCACTTAAGCAATGTTGCCCACAATTCATACAGTATTAAACGATCCGCCAAACCCAGCAAGGGTCGTGTGTGGGTTTGAGGCTGGTACTGCAGCAATTAGCAGGTGGGGTGCTGCTTCCCAATTAGGCTCGAAGGTCTGCAGTGGGTCTTCCTGCTGTTCGGGGAAGCTAACAGAGCCCAATAGTCATTTAAATAAAGGCGGGCACTTTCTGGAGGCGAATCACTACGTTTGAGAGATCCGCTTCATTAACGATATCGTAACGGTCAAATACCGCTCGGGTGCGGTGCCCAGATATCTCCATCGCCACCCGCTCCGAAATACCTGCTCGCACCATGTTCCGTACCGCCGTCCGTCGCAGATCATGAAATAACTTACCCGCCATTCCTACCTTTTCACAGGTCACGCGCCACATCCGTTTCGGAACTTTTTGCAGTCTTCTCCCGCGGTAATGACAGGCCCAAGAACATTCGGGATAGTCGGCTATATTTACCTTTAAGTGCGAATTTTTCTCCGCTTTCGCGGTTTGTTTGCTCCACCTGTCTTGAGTCCATTGAGATAACCGTCAATCAGCGGTTCTGCATTCTTGGCGAGCGGCAGGTATTTCGTGTCCAGCACCCAGTTCGTGATCAGGCCATCCACCAGTGCATGCAGCCCCACCGCCGCGAGCCGCGGGTTGACCGACTTGGCGAGCAGGCCCTTTTTCGCTGCGTTGCGCAGGCCGCGCTCGATATTTCCCAGACACTCGGTACGACACTCGATGTGACGCGCCCGCAGCGGCTCCATTTCGTCCGCATATTCGACCTTGTAGCGTGAAATTTCCGCCACACGCCGGGATTGCGGGTCAGAAGTAATGCGCTCGAGCACAGCCAGCGCGCAGCGGCGCACGTAAGCCAGCGGGTCCGCGATATCCTTGTCGCCCGCGCGCGCCACCATGGCCTCCATGGGCAGCGACACGCGATCCATCATGGCCTCGAACAGGTCAGCCTTGTTCTTGAAGTGCCAGTAGATGGCCCCACGGGTAACGCCGGCCGCATCGGCCACGTCGGCAAGCGAAGTACGCGCCACCCCCTTCTTGAGAAAGACACGCTCGGCAGTATCGAGGATGCGGTGGCGGGTCTCCTGCGCTTCTTCCTTGGTTCGTCGTGCCATCTCTAAGATATCTCCGGTACCACGGAACGCAGTCCGTGCTCGCGCAAGTCAAACGGATTAAACACTCGGATAGCCAAGGGAGGCTGTTTACATACATTCATGAATGTATATAATACATGGCCTGCGATGGGATGTCATCAATGAAATCGGCCACCGCATCAAACCGGGTCGCACGCGAACCGGATGAACCGAGAGACAACAAACAATGAAAATCCAAAACTCGATACCGCGCGTCAGTGTCTCTGGATGGTTTGTCTTCGCGCTGGTGGCGCTGCTGCTTTCCGGCTGCGAACGCGCCGGCTCGCAACCACCCAACGGTATGCCGCCGCCCGAAGTATCGGTGGTGACAATCGAGCCGAAAAATATTCCAGCCACTTTTGAATACACCGGCCAGACCGCCGGCTCGCGCGAAGTCGAAGTACGGGCACGCGTAACCGGCATTCTGCTAAAACGCAATTATTCTGAAGGTGGCACCGTCACCCAAGGACAATCGCTGTTCACCATCGACCCGGCTTTATACAACGCCGCGTTCAAGCGCTCCGAGGCCGATCTTGGCGCCGTCCAGGCGCGCTTCCAGCAGTCGCACCGCGAAGTGTTACGCCTGAAGCCGCTCTTCAAGGCGAAGGCAATCAGTCAAAAAGAATACGACGACGCCGTTTCGAATGAAGCCATTGCCGCGGCCGACGTCAAGGCGGCTCGGGCGCGTGTCACCGAGGCACGGCTTAACCTGGAGTACACGCAAGTCGAATCGCCGATCTCCGGTATCGCCGGCAGAGGACTGCGCTCCGAGGGCAATTACGTTACCGGTCCCGACGTGCTGCTCACAACAGTGACCCAGATCGATCCAATGTATGTGCTGTTCGGCATTTCCGACGAGGAACGCCTTAAGCTCCATCGTGAATCCGAGGCCGGGCGCCTGATCCTGCCGAAAGACGGGAATTTCGATGTGAACGTCAAACTTGCCGAGGGCGGCTTGTATCCCAAGTCCGGAAAAATGAATTTCACCGGCGTGCGCGTGTCAGGAACCACCGGCACCAGCGAGGCCCGCGCCGAACTGCCAAACCCCAATGGATTATTGCGGCCCGGGACTTTCGTGCGCGTGATTCTGGGCGGTGCGCAACGTCCCAATGCCATCCTGGTGCCGCAACGCGCAGTGCTGGAAGGACCGCAAGGCAAGTTCGTCTATATCGTGAACGCCGAAAACAAGGCTGAAGCGCGGCCGGTGCAATTGGGCGACTGGCAAGACGACGACTGGATCATCACGGCCGGAGTCAATGCTGGCGACAAGGTAATTGTAGACGGTGTCATGAAAATCGGACCCGGTGCCCCCGTGCGCATAGCGGATCCGAATTCAGCCAAAGCACCTCCCGGCAAGCCGGGTGACAAGCCGCCCGCCTCCAAACCAGCGACAAAATAACCGGATCCTCCGAGCAACGTCATGTTCTCGCGTTATTTTATAGATCGCCCGATCCTCGCGGCCGTACTGTCCATCTTTATTGTCATTGCGGGACTGGCGTCGATGCGCATCCTGCCGATCGCACAGTATCCGGAAATCGCCCCGCCTGTTGTCACGGTGCAGGCGGTCTATCCCGGCGCTTCGGCCGAAGTGATCGAGCAGACTGTGGCCGCGCCGCTGGAGAACCAGATCAACGGCGTCGAGAACATGATCTACATGAGCTCGAACTCGGGCTCCAACGGCGTGGTGCAGATCCAGGTCACGTTCGACATTGGCACCGACGTGGACCAGGCCGCGCTCAACGTCAACAACCGCGTCAAACAGGCTGAACCGCGACTGCCGGAGGAAGTGCGCCGCCAGGGCGTGACGGTCGAGAAAGGTTCGTCTTCGTTCCTGCAGGTGCTCGCCTTTTACTCGCCCGACGGGCGTTACGAAAACCTGTACATCAGCAACTACGTCACACTCAACGTGCTCGATGCCCTCAAGCGCGTGCCGGGCACCACGAACGTGCAAATCTTCGGCGCCAAGGATTACGCCATGCGCATCTGGATCAAACCCGATCGCCTGGCCCAGTTGCGGCTAACGCCAAACGACCTGATCCGCGCGCTGAACGAGCAGAACGCGCAATTCGCTGCCGGCAAGATCGGGCAGTCGCCGACCGGCGGGCCGCAAGAGCTGGTTTACACCATCACCACAAAGGGTCGCCTCAGCGAGGCGCGCGAATTCGAGAACATTATCGTGCGCGCCAATTCCGACGGCTCGACTTTGCGTCTCAAGGACGTTGCCCGCATCGAGCTCGGTTCCAAGGACTACGACTTCATCGGCCGCGTCAACGGCAAGCAGGCAATACTGGTCGGTATTTTCCTCCAACCGGGAGCCAACGCGCTCGAAGTGGCCGAAAGCGTGGAAAAAACAATCGAAGAGCTGGCGCAGCGCTTCCCCGACGGCGTCACACACTCCGTCGTCTACGACACCACGCGCTTCGTGAAGGTGTCCATCCGCGAGGTGGTGAAAACGCTGGCGGAAGCGATGCTGCTGGTGTTCCTGGTGGTGTTCCTGTTTCTGCAGAACTGGCGTGCCACACTCATCCCGTTCGCGGCCGTGCCGGTATCGCTGCTCGGGACCTTCGCGGGGATGTACCTGCTCGGTTACTCGATCAACACCTTGACGCTGTTCGGCATGGTGCTGTCCATCGGCATCGTGGTGGACGACGCCATCGTGGTGCTGGAAAACGTCGAGCGCATCATGCACGAAGAACGTGCCGCTGTGCGCGATGCCGCCATCAAGGCCATGAACGAGGTCTCCAGCCCGATCATTGCCATCGTGCTGGTACTGTGCGCGGTGTTCGTCCCGATCGCCTTCCTCGGCGGGCTGACGGGAGAGCTGTACCGCCAGTTCGCGGTCACCATCGCCATCGCTGTCGTGATCTCCGGATTCGTGGCGCTCACGCTCACGCCGGCGTTGTGCGTGCTGATCCTGAAGCACGAGCACAAAGTCCCCAACCGCTTCTTCAACTGGTTCAACGACTGGTTCCACCGCATGACGGGGCGCTATTCCGGCGGCGTGGCCTGGATGATCCGCCGCGGCGGCATCGGCCTGGCCCTGTTTCTGGTCATGGTCCTGGTCGCCACCGGCCTGTGGCGCCTCACTCCCGGGAGCCTGGTACCGGACGAGGACCAGGGCTATTACATTACCGCGGTGATCCTGCCGGACGGCGCCTCGCTCGAGCGTACCGACAAGGTGGTCAGTGAAGTCATCGAGGCCATCAAATCCAATCCGGCCAACGAGAACGCGGTGGCCTTCACCGGCTTCGATTTTCTCGCCGGTTATTTCCGCAACAACGCCGCCACCATCTTCGTCACCCAGACGCACTGGGACGACCGCGACGTCGGCACGAAGGAACTCGTGGGCGAGCTGTATATGAAGACGGGGCATATCAAGGAAGCGCTGGTGCTGTCCTTCCCTCCGCCTCCAATCTTCGGTCTCGGCAACGCCGGCGGCTTTGAGCTGTACCTGCAAAACCGCGGCGAAGGCGGTGCAGCACGCATGGCCCAGGTAATGGGCCAATTCCTGCAACGCGCCAACAGCGACCCGATGCTCGGCGGTGTGCAGACCCTGTGGCGCGCGAACGCGCCGCAACTCTACGTGGACGTCAACCGCGAAAAGGCCAAGGCACTCGGCGTGCCGCTCAACGAACTGTACGGCTCACTGGCGGCCACGCTCGGCAACTATTACGTCAATGACTTCAACAAATTCGGACGCACCTGGCAGGTGCTGATGTCAGCCGACCCGGTCTACCGCAAGGAACCCGGCGCAATCGGTGACATCTACGTGCGCTCTGACAACGGCGAGATGATTCCGCTCAGCGCGCTCTCCACAGTGCGTTACACCGCCGGGCCGGACGCGCTCGACCGCTTCAACAACCTGCCGGCGGTAAAGATGTTCGGCCAGGGCGCGCCCGGGGTGTCTTCCGGACAGGCGATTGCCGAGGTCGAGCGCCTTGCCGGAGAAGTTCTCCCTCCCGACTTCAGCTATGACTGGGGCGGCGCTTCGTACCAGGAGAAAAAATCCGGCGGCACCTCCGGCCTCGCGCTCGGCCTGGCGGTGGTGATGGTGTTCCTTATTCTGTCCGCGCAATACAGCAAATGGTCGCTGCCGCTGACCGTGCTGATGGCGCTGCCCTTCGGCACTTTCGGTGCACTCGCCGCGGTGTGGCTGCGCGGCTATACCAATGATGTCTATTTCCAGATCGGCCTGGTGACATTACTCGGTCTCGCCGCCAAGAACGCGATCCTGATCGTCGAATACGCGGTATTGAAACACCACGAAGGCCTGTCGGCCTCGGCCGCCGCGCTCGAAGCGGCACGCCTGCGTTTTCGCCCGATCCTCATGACCTCGCTAGCCTTCATTCTCGGCGTGCTGCCACTGGCCATCTCCACCGGTGCCGGCGCCGGTGCGCGCCAGTCGGTCGGCACCGGTGTCATGGGCGGTATGCTGGCCGCCACCTTTCTGGCGATTTTCTTTGTACCCATGTTTTTCAAACTAGTCACCGACCGGCACCTGACGGAAAAACGTTCGACGGCGGAAATCAAAGCCGAGGTCGAGCATCACAAGCAACTGGAACACAAGACCGTGCGCGCACCGCACGTGGCGCCGCGCATGAAGGGGGATGGCGATGTTGAGGTTTAATCGTCATGGCGTCACCTTCATCATGATCCTGGCGCTGGAAGGTTGTATCAACCTCGCGCCGGATTATCAGCGCCCGGCAAGCGACCTGCCGTCAGACTGGAAAATGCCGGAAGGTCAAAGCGCCACCACTCTCGGTGCAACGTGGTGGAAGATATTCGATGATCCGCAGCTCACCCGCATGGTGGATGAAGCGCTGGCGCATAATGCCAACCTTGCCGTCGCCGTCGCACGCGTGGACGAGGCACGCGCCCTGCTGGGTGAAACGCGTTCCGGACAATTCCCGACCTTGGACGCCACCTACAGCCGTGATCGCACACAATCCTCGCTGCGCACTGCCACGCCACTGCCACCGGGCGCGGCACGCCAGCGCGACAATTATCGCGGCACGCTGAACCTGGCTTACGAGCTCGATCTGTGGGGTCGTTTGCGCAATGCCACCGCCGCCGCCCGTTCCGAGCTGCTCGCCACCGAGGCGGTGCAGGTAACCGTGCGGATTGCACTGGCCGCGGACGTAGTGCAGGCCTATTTTGCGCTGCGCTCGCTGGATGAGCAGGTGGCCGCGACGCAGCGCTCGGTGATCTCACGCGGAGAATCGCTTGCGCTTCAGAAAAAACGCTACGATGCCGGCGTTATTTCCGAATTCGAATACCTCCAGCTCGAGGCCGAGGAACTGGCGGCACGCGCGCAACTACCCGCCCTCGAAAGCCGGCGCACCCGGCAGGAAAACGCGCTCGCGGTCCTCCTCGGCCGCAGTCCCCGCGCCATCTACACAGGGGTTGTGGTGGTAAAAGCAGCGACGATGGATGCGCCGGCCAAGCCACAGCAAGCACTCGTGGTGCCCGTCGGCCTGCCCTCGGAACTGCTGTTGCGCCGTCCCGATCTGTTCGAGGCCGAACAGCACATGATCGCCGCCAACGCCCGCATTGGTGTCGCGCGCGCAGCCTATTTTCCGTCCCTGTCGATCACCGGCTTTTTCGGCGGTGAAAGCGCGGCCATGAGCGATCTTTTTACCGGCCCTGCCGGAACTTGGCAGGCGGCGGGAGCGCTCACACAACCAATCTGGAACTTTGGACGCGTTGGTTCCCAGGTGGATGCCGCCAGCGCGCGCCAGCGCCAGGCGCTCGCGCAATATCAACTGGCGATTCAGAACGCGTTCCGCGAGGTGCGCGACGCGATCGTGGCCCAAACCAAGACGCGCGAGCAATTCGATGCCGAGGACAAGCGCGCCGCTACCCTGCGCGAGACGCTGCGCCTGGCCAAGTTGCGCTATCGTAGCGGTATTTCCAGCCAGCTTGACGTGCTCGACGCCGAACGCAATTTGCTTGCCGCCGAACTCAATCGCAGCGATGCCCTGCGCGCGCAGCGCGCCGCCGTTGCCGACTTGTTCAAAGCACTCGGTGGCGGCTGGAACCCGGGTTCCTGATCCAAACAACAAAGGGCCCATAAGGGCCCTTTGTGTTTAACCATCGATGATTCAGTGCGCCCGTGCCGCTCTTTCGGGGCGTTCCGGCCGGCTTACGCGCTCAGGTCGTACGGGCTTCTCGGCTCTTACTGCTGTCTTTTCAGGCTTCTCAATTTTAGGAACAGTGGATTTTACCGGACGGGAATCCTTGCGCAGCTCATTACGCACGTGCTGTGCGGCGCTGACCACCGGGCCGAGCTTGAAGCCAAGTTCCTTGGCAATCTGGCCCCAACCCATTTTTTTCGCGCGCAGAGATTCGATGTGCTGCAATGCGTCGGTCAGCTTCGGATAGGTGTTTGGGTCGGTTTTCGAAAATTCCTGCGCCATGGCAAGCTCGATACTCACACTGCCCCATCCCTGCTTTTTGGCGCGCAGATCCTGCACTACATCGGGGGCAACATTGAACTGTTTGGCCAGCGACTGAATCTTGTCAGTCTCACTCTTCGCCGTTAAATCCTCGTCTAAGTCCTTGCGGATGGTTTCGAGTTGCGCCTCATCGGCGTCAACCCGCGCCCACAGCGGGCTGCTGAGAGAAAACAGCAGAAGCATTCCGCCCAATACCGCTGTTACCAGTGTCCCTTGCATTGTTTCCTCCTTGTTGCAGTTATATTTCGCACGCGTCCATGTGCATCTGCATTAACGCACGATGAGAGGAAACGATACAACACCGTTCAGCGGGGAATTTATGCCTCCCATTCCTCCAGCGGAGAACTGGGCTGACGCTTTTCGGCGAGCAGGTGCTTGGCCTTGATCTCATTCTCAGCGAACGCCATGCGGATAACGTTGGGATTGTCAGGCGATTCGGCTATCCGCAGTTCACGGCAGAGGTCTTTCGCTTCCTTGTATCTCTCGCAGGTCTTGACGAGTTTCAGCTGCTTGTCGGCTGCAATCCGGAAAACGAAATAAGGCATGGTGTGTTCCTGTAGATAGGTGAAAGCCCGGGAATGCTACCCCGGCGTTACTCGCGTGTCATCACTCTCCGACGTGCAGCAACTGACCACGCACGCGCGCGAGTTTGAAGAACGCCAGGAACGAAACAAAACCCGCCGTGAGATAGACCACGTTGAGCAGCACGGCGTGCATCAGCAAATCCACGCGAAAGACATGGTCAAACAGCACCGAACGCATACCCTCGAACACATGGCTCGATGGCAGCATGGCCGCGACGTATTGCAGCCATTCGGGCAGGGTTGATATGGGGTAATACACGCCACTGATGGGCTGCACCGCAAAGATGGCGATCCACGCCATGCTTTCCGCGCCGAGGCCGTAGCGCAGCACAATGCCCGAAACCAGCAGGCCGATGGCCCAGCCCATCACAATGAGATTGATGAAAAACGCCAGCAGCGGCAGACCCAAGCTGAATACGGAGAAATTGAACAGCGGAATGGCGATGAACGCCGCGCCGCCGACGCCGATCACGGTGCGGATCAGGCTCATGGTCAGCAGCGCGCAGCCCAGTTCCGTCGGACGCAAGGGGCTGACGAACAGGTGGCCGAGATTGCGCGACCACATCTCCTCCATGAACACCAGCGACACCCCGAGCTGGCTGCGAAACAACACGTCCCACAACAGTACCGCCGACAGCAGCACGCCCGAAGCCTGCGCGATCCAGGAGCTGTGGTTGATCAGGAACATGGTGATGAAGCCCCACAGGATCATCTGCACCGTGGGCCAATACACCAGCTCCAGGATGCGCGGCCCGGAACTGCGCAGCAGGTAGGTATGACGCAGTACCAGCGCGTAGATCCGGCGCAGCGAAGGGATAAAACCGGTGTGCGCGTGCGCAATTATGCTCATTGCTGCGACGCCTGCTGCTCATCGAGGGTGAGTTCCAGACGGCGCTCACGGGCGATGTCGATGAATACCTCTTCCATATTTTTCCGTCCGTAGCGCGTCAGCAATTGCGCCGGCGTGCCACGGTCCACGACCTTGCCGGCACGCAGCATGATGACGTCATCACACAAGCGCTCGACCTCGGACATGTTGTGCGAGGCCAGCAGGATGGTTGCGCCGGTACGCTTTTTATAGGCCTCCAGCATGCCTCGCACGTAATCGGCGGTGTCGGGGTCGAGCGAGGCGGTCGGTTCATCCAGCAGTATCAGTTCCGGCTCGTTCAACAGCGCCTTGGCCAGCACCACGCGCGTCTTCTCCCCCGCCGAGAGTTGGCCATAGGGACGATTCAGAAAACGCCCGATCTGGAGCTCCTCGCTGAGCGCCTTGATGCGTGCGGGGATGTCGATAATTCCGTAAAGACGCGCATAAACCGTGAGGTTTTGACGCACCGTGAGCCGGCGCGGCAGGTCGACATACGGCGAGGAAAAATTCAGGCGCGGCAGCACACGGTAACGGTGGCGCAACATGTCCACGCCGAACACGGAAATGCTGCCCGAGGTTGGCAATAGCAAGCCGAGCAGCATGGACAGCGTCGTGGTCTTGCCGGCGCCATTGCCGCCAAGCAGCGCCGTGGTTGATTGCGCCGCGACATCGAAGCTGATGTCATCGACAGCGATGACGCTGTCGAAATGCTTGCGGACGCGGGAAACGGAAACAACGGATGCAGACATGAGGGGCGCAGATTAGCGCAGCATGGCGAGATTGTCAGCAGCACCGGCGACGCGCGGGGAAGCGCACCGCGGTCTGCGGGCGATCAGGCAGACGCTACACCCCGTGTTGGCGTCAGCTTCCCTGGGCCGCCTTGCGCTGTTGCTCAGCCAGCATATCAAAATACTTGGCGCATCTTTCGATGGCCAGCGGCGTTGCCGCATCCCACAACTGCTTGGCCTTGTCGCGCGACTTGATGACTTCCGGGAATGGGAAGTCGATCGGCATGGAGTTGGAGTCAGCGCCGCAGGAACTCAGCCACACACGCTTGTACTTGCCGCTGGCCGCGTCACGCTTGTAGGCCTCCAGCCAGACGGTGACTTGGGCGGTCACGTTCTTGGTATTGGTGCCAAGGGTGAAGCCGGCCGCCAAGGCGTTGCCCATGGTCTGGCGTTCGGTCAGCATCAGTTCACTCACCTCAAATACCAGCACCAGATCGGTCACCGGATTGAATGCGACAAAATTGAGGTCCGCATCACGTATAGGGGTGTTGGAATTCACGACCCGCAGACGCGATGGGTCGTAATTCTGTCCCCAGACTGCGGAGAACTTTGGAATCAGTGCTGACGAGACCTGGCTCACCAGCGGATGGTTGTTGTACAAACTGCGCATTACCTCGGCCACCGTCGGCGCACGTTTGGCCTGTTCGGCCTTCCCACTGCTTTCCAGCCCCTGCCAGACCGCACCGCCGCCCAACTGGCCCGAAACACCGCCACCATACGCAGCCCAGAAGCTTGAGGTATCCACAACGCCGAACGCGTAACGCAGCGGTTCCTTGCCGTGTTGCACGATAGTGGCGGTTTTTACATCGCCACGCAGTTCCTGCAGCGATGGCCCACTCGCACAGCCGCCGAGCAGTGCCAACATGGAAATAACCGGTAAGAATAGAAATGTGATTGCCCTGTACATGCTTTATCCCTCAGCTTGAAATCGTTTCCTGATTAAGAAGGATTAGCACAGGGGATAACCACGCGCCACAAAACCGGCGATCCTGCATGGCGCAGGGATCGAAAAACCGGGGATTTTGCAGGATCAGGAAGGGACAGTATCCAGCTTTTTCCACAAACACTTGCCGCCGCTTTTCTTGTCCAACTCCTCCAGCCACACCTGATGCTCGGCCAGTTCTTCGGCGCTCGCCGCGATCACCGGCAGCTTCGGGCGCTTCGGGTCGAGGCGGCGGATATCCGAGGGTGTGGCAACGATGTTGCCGGTCGTAGCGCCTTTCATATGGCTGTGTGTGTCCTCGAACAGCCCGGTCTGGCCGCCGGTCATGGCGAGATACACATCCGCCAGAATTTCGGCGTCGAGCAGCGCGCCGTGCAACGTGCGGTGCGAGTTGTCCACGCTATAGCGCCCGCACAGTGAATTCAAATCGTTCTTCTGACCCGGGTGCATGGAGCGTGCCAGCTTCAGCGTATCCACCACGGTACAGATTTCGTCAATGCGGACCGGCTTCCCGTTGTTCGCCATCCGGGTTAGTTCGCTATTGAGGAATCCCACGTCGAACGGTGCGTTATGGATAATCAGCTCCGCACCCTCAATGAAATCCAGCAGGCTCTGCGCGATATCGGCGAATTTCGGCTTCTCCGCCACCATTTCATTCGTAATCCCGTGCACCTCCATCGCCCCGGCATCAATCTCGCGCTCCGGGTTGAGGTACTGCTGATAGCGATTACTGCTCGCCCGCCGGTTGATCAGCTCGACGCAGCCGATTTCAATGACCCGGTGACCCTCGGAAGGTTCGAGACCGGTGGTTTCCGTATCGAGAATTATCTGGCGCAATTTGTATTCCTCGTGTGTACCTAACAATATCCAATGAGTTTTATTCAGTAACGGCGTCTAACTTGGCCCGCAGACTCTTGGATTGCTGTTACCTTGTCATTTTCAACATAAACATACTGATTGCCATATATCCATTGTTCATGAGTCACGTTTTTTGTGATCGTGCGATTAACTTTCTCCGGTTTACCCCAAGACAATATTAGTTGCTCAGCTGTCATCCCAATAAAAACCTTTTTTTGTTTTATTGACTCTATAGTCTTCTTGTCCCATGCACTTTTAATAGGGTTTTGTGCATAAAAATTCCGCTGACTGTAACCCAGCAGAGCTTCTTGTCCATCGCCAAATTTCACTCTTAGCCAGAACGGTGCTGCGCCAGTACCATGACCATATCGCATAGTATCAATACCAACGACTTGAACCTCTTCAAGATGAGAAACATGACGAATGACGTCTTTTGATGAAGAAATCAAACCTTTTTTAATTCCTGGTTGTGTCCAGTTCAGCCAAATTTTTTCCCCAATTACTTTTTGTGCCTCATCTAAATCAGACTGAAATACAAGATCATTTATCTGGTCGGACAATACGGGACTCCAGCGAGCATAAACTATTTCTCCTCCTTCTAGCTCTAGATGCCAAAGGTAAGTCTCGCTAAACCTCGTCAGAGGTATGGCAATAATCCCAATGACTTTACCTTTTTTTCCTTTGTACTCCTCATAACTCAACTTATCACCATAAGTTCTTTTTTTATTTTTACTTATATCCATATAACCATATTTCGCAATTGATTCATCTGCTTCGCGGAATATGAAAGACTGCCCAATTCTGGCATTTGCCTCTGGAAAATCACTTGGCGTCTTATCTCGCGGCATACTGTGCACAAGCGTCATAAGACACCACATAAGCATTCCTGTGAGTGTGGAAATCTTTTTTGCACTAGAATTTTTCTTATGATTCATGATCCCTCCTGTGTTTTGAATTCAGAGTCATCAATGCCCAATATACAAGAGTGGCCAAAGTTACAGGAAACCGGTACTAACACTACAGGATTCTCTCTAGATGTATTGGCTACAAGGAAGTTCACGTTACGCACAAGATTACAGACATCCCAGACAGCATGAAACAACGTTATTTTTGCACCATTTTCACTTACAGCAGATTTGAAATTTTTTAATTTAGCTGCCTTAAGTGGGCTCCTTTTTCCAGACCTATGAAAATAGTGGGAGTTAAACCAAATATCGATAATCGTCATGGGCGTGTACTCACCCTGGTAACCAAGCAATGCATTTCCTAGAATTTTACTCTTATGAAACTCTCTCTTGGCATAAGACGTATATAGTTTAAGCAACTCGTCGCTAGAAGAATCGTGCAGCGCGTTAATAAAATATTCAAAACAGGATTTTTCACTTTTCAAAACGAAAAGTCTGAAGCGAAGTAGCAAACCTTCTAGTTCGCGTTCGTTTGGTAATGATCCTGTAATTCGAGGTAACCCCTGAATAGTTCGCTCAACACTTACTGAATGCGTACCCCATTTAATTTCTTGTCGGTATTCATTTAATCGAGTTGCGCAATCTCGATAAGCATCGAGCCGTTCCCAGAAATTCGATGTAGTCTGGCTGTTGAGATGAATTGCCGCAAAGTCGTATGCCATATTTATGCGCTAGCAGACGCAATTTGAATATGTTCAAGAAAATTCATAAAACTTTTCACTTACGTTGCGAGCCAAGCACTGCAGCAAAACTAGCAGTGGTTTTTTCACATCCCGTATGGCACATCCGAGCACCGTAAGGCTTTGGGTAAGCGCCTCGAAGAGGTTGCACACAGGAAGTGTGCAACTGGCCCACGCGGCAGGGACGACGCGTTGGGCCAGCGCCGGGAACCCAAAGCCGCGGAGCGCAGGACAATGTGCCATCCGGGCGGCTTTCTCTTTGGTTTCTTTCTCTTGGCCGGACAAGAGAAAGAAACCCGCCCGCGGTGCGGGGAACCGCAAGTAAATACGCGGGGGAAGCTCGCTCGACAAAAAACATAATCTCACCCCTCACCCTACCCCTCTCCCGCAAGGGGAGAGGGAACTAACTCAACATCTCCTCAATCGCCCGATTCGCCAGCTGATCGGCGCGCTCATTCTCCTCATGCCCACTATGCCCCTTGATCCACTTCCAGTGAATCTTGTGCTTGTGCGCCGCTTCGTCGAGGCGTTGCCATAAATCCTGGTTCTTCACCGGTTTCTTGTCCGCGGTTTTCCAGCCGCGGCGTTTCCAGTTCGCAAGCCATTCGGTGATGCCTTTTTTCACGTACTGGGAGTCGGTCGTGAGCGTGATCTCGCACGGGCGCTTGAGGGCTTCGAGTGCACAGATGGCCGCCATAAGCTCCATGCGGTTGTTGGTAGTCTCGCGCTCGGCGCCGTAGAGTTCTTTTTCGTGGTCGTCCTTGAACAGGATCGCGCCCCAGCCCCCGGGTCCGGGATTGCCGCGACAGGCACCGTCAGTGAAGATCGTGACTTTATCCACGATGACCACTCACCGCAAAGACGCGAAGGACGCAAAGAAAAGCATTTTTAAATTTCAAGAACTCTTTGCGCTCTTTGCGCCTTTGCGGTGAAAATTTATAAAAAGCATTTATTGCTTGCGGAACGGCAGGATCATCCCGCGCGCGGTGGATTGCGCCGCGCTCGCCGCGACGGCGCGTTTGGTTTTCCAACTGACTGGCAGCGGGGTCACGCCGACGACGCGTTTCTTCGCCACCACCAGATACGCCCCCGCCATCATCGGCCACCAGCGGTCGCCCATCTTGTCGAGGAAGTGCAGGCGCTGCATGAAACCTTCATTGCGCAGCGGCGGACGGTAATAGAGCATGGTGCCGTGCGTTGTTTCGAAATCGAGCAGCGCCAGCCAGTCCTTGATGCGTGACAGGCGCAAGAATTTCCCGCACCACGGGGCGGCGCGCGGCCGGCGCGCGACGAGGCGACGGAATCCCCACAGACTCATGGGATTGAATCCCAGGATCACCACATGCCCTTCCGGGCGCAGCACGCGATCGACCTCGCGCAGGACCTGGTGCGGATCGTCGCAGAAATCGAGCGTGTGCGGCAGGATCATGACGTCGGTGCTTCGGGTGTCGAGCGGGAGTTCTTCCGGAACACTGCGCACCCGGCATTTGCCGGGGCCATCGTGGTCGTCGAGCATGATGCGCGTGGGGGCGATGCAGGAATCCATGAGGTCGAGCTCGCCGATGCGCCCGAGCTGGGCCGCCACGGTGCCGTAAAGATTCGGCAACACGGCGCGCAAGTGGTGCGCCTCGTGCGCCTGCAGCGACCGCCCGAGCGGCGAATCGAACCACTGGCTCAGTTGCTGTCGCCTCATGGAACAGGAATCACGATCACTCATTGACGTCTTCCCGGTATCAACTCAAACTGAATGCATGACTGAAGTTTTACACGCCCACGCCTTCGAGGACAACTATATCTGGCTGATCCGCGGGAAATCGCCGGGCCATGTGGCCATCATCGACCCCGGCGACGCCGATCCGGTGCTGGCCGCTCTGGAAAAGCAGCATCTGAAGCCGGCCGCTATCCTGTGCACCCATCATCACGGCGACCACGTGGGCGGCGTGGCGGACATTCTTAAAGAATACTCCATCCCGGTGTACGGCCCGGCGCGCGAGCGCATTTCCACGCTCACACATCGGCTCAAGGATAACGATCATATTAAGCTTGCCGAACTCGATCTGGAATTCGACGTCCTCGACGTGCCGGGCCATACCGCCGGACACATCGCCTTCTTTGGCGGCGGCATGCTGTTCTGCGGCGATACCCTGTTCTCCGCCGGGTGCGGGCGGCTGTTCGAGGGTACCGCCGAGCAGATGCATGCCTCGCTGTCCCGCTTCGCGGCGCTGCCCGAGGCTACCCGAGTGTACTGCGGGCATGAATACACCGAGGCCAATCTGCGCTTCGCCCTCGCAGTCGAGCCAAACAATGTCGACAGTCTCGCTTATCGCGAACGGGCGCAGACACAACGCAAGCTGCAGCTCCCCACCTTACCTTCCACCATTGGCCTGGAGCGGCGCGTAAACCCGTTTTTACGCTCCGGACAGCCCGGGGTGCGGCAGTCCGCGGAGAAACAGGCTGGCCGTAGCCTCGTTTCCGAGGTGGAGGTGTTCGCGGTGCTGCGCCGATGGAAGGACAGTTTCAGGGGATAAGCGGCGGGCATTGTTTCAGACAAAGGTACCGATTCCGATTACTCTCGCACTGGACAAATGCCGATATTCGCATTTACTTAAACTTTGTAGTTCAACGGGTTGACGCTCATTTCTCCAACAAATACTATTGCCCCATATGGATTGTAAAAGAATTAAGAATCAGGTCCTGTCCGTTGTTTTCCTCCTGGCCGCCGCCGGGTGCGCGACAACCTCCCCGGAGACCGACCAGACCGCCAAGGATTCGGCGTCGACACCGGCTGCTCCGTTCGTTTCCAAGGAAGATTCCCCCGCGCCGGTCGCAACGGTAAAACCCAGAGCAGAAAACACCAGGCCCGTTGCCACGTTCGATGATGGAGCGGCTTCGGCCAACCATTCAGATATCTGGAGCCGGATTCGCGCCGGATTTTCCATCAAGCCGCTCGACAGCCCGCTGGTGGAACGCGAAGCGCGCTGGTTCGCCAACAATCCCGAATACATGCAACGCATGATGGAGCGCGCCAGCCTCTATCTCTATTACATCGTCGAGGAAGTGGAGAAACGCGGCATGCCGATGGAAATCGCCTTGCTGCCCGCCGTCGAGAGCGCCTATAAGGCGAATGCCTACTCGCGCGCCCGTGCCTCGGGTCTGTGGCAGTTCATGCCAGCCACCGGCCGGCTGTATGGCCTGAAGGCCAACTGGTGGTACGACGGCCGGCGCGACGTGCAGGCCTCCACGCAGGCGGCTCTGAATTATCTCGAGAAACTCTACAACGATTTTGACGGCGACTGGCATCTGGCGCTGGCGGCGTATAACGCCGGCGAGGGCAAGGTCGGGCGCATGATTAAATACAACGAGCGCAAGGGAAAATCCACGGACTACCAATACCTCAAGCTCAAGCGCGAAACCCAGCACTACGTGCCCAAGCTCATGGCCATGGCCAGCATCGTGGCGGACCCCGACAAATATGGCGTCAAACTGGCCGATATCCCCAACGAGCCCTATTTCACGCGTGTCGAAACCGGCTCGCAGGTGGATCTCGGCGTGGTCGCCAAGCTGGTCGATCTGCCGGTGAGCGATCTGCATTTGATCAATCCCGGCTTCACCCGTTGGGCCACCCATCCCGACGGCCCGCATTACCTGCTGGTGCCGGCCGACAAGAAAGAAGCCCTGCTTGAGGGGCTGAGCAATATGCCGGAAGAAGAAAGAATCCAGTGGCAGCACCACGCCGTCAAGCGCGGCGAAACACTGTCCGAGATCGGCCGGCGTTACGCGCTCGACGCTGAGACGCTTCGCACCGCCAATAACCTGCGCAGCAATCTGCTGCGCGTCGGTCAAGACCTGCTGATCCCGATATCCGCCCGTCCGCTCACGGTGGCGGCGGTGCGCACCACCTATCGCTCAACCGAAGCGCACACGGCCAAGCGCGGCGAGAACATCGTTCATCGCGTGCGCCGGGGCGATACCCTGTCGAGTATCGCGCGGCGCTACAACGTGCTGGTGAACCAATTGATCAAATGGAATTTCATCAAAGCCAACGACATCCTGCGTCTGGGCCAGAAACTTAAAATCTGGCCTAACGGCTCACCCACGGCTGCGATCGAGACTCCTGTCCCGAACGGTTAGCCGTTCTTTCCGGTTTTAATTCTTTTTTTCCGTGGTAAATAGATGGCAGTGCGCTTCGTGCGCACCGCCGAACATCGTCGTTGCGGGATACTCCCGGCGGCAGATGTCCATCGCCTGCGGGCAACGCGGATGGAAATGACAGCCTGAGGGCGGATGGCTGGGTGAGGGCATGTCGCCCTGCAAGCGGATGATGGTGCGTTTCTCGCGCGGATCGATCACCGGCACCGCCGACAACAGCGCTTCGGTGTAAGGATGTTTGGGGGTGGAAAGCACCGCATCCACCGGTCCGCGCTCCACGATACGGCCGAGATACATGACCGCCACTTCGTGCGCCAGATATTCCACCACCGACAAATTGTGCGTGATGAAGAGGTAGCTCAGCCCCAGCTCGTCCTGCAGGCGCTTGAGCAGGTTCAGCACCTGCGCCTGCACCGACACGTCGAGGGCGCTGGTGGGCTCGTCGCACACGATCAATTCCGGCTCCACGGCCAATGCCCGAGCAATGCTGATACGCTGGCGCTGACCGCCAGAGAACTCATGCGGATAGCGGCTACGCGCATCCACCGGCAGGCCCACCTGCTGCAACAAGTCCGTTACCCGCGCCAGACGCTCCGTACCGGCAGTACCAATCCGCTGGGCGCGCATGCCTTCCTCCAGGATCTCGCCCACCAGCATGCGCGGATTGAGCGAGGCATAGGGGTCTTGAAAAATAATCTGGAAGTGGCGCCGCAAGGCGCGCAATTCCTCGCCTTTCAGTTGCGTCAGCTCGCGCTTGTTATACAAAACCTGCCCGCCCGTGGGCGGAACCAGCTGGAGGATGCCCTTGCCGACGGTGGTCTTGCCGCAGCCGGATTCCCCCACCAGCGCCAGCGTGCGCCCACGCGCGATATCGAGCGACACCCCATCGACCGCCTTCACGTGCCCCACCACACGCTGGAACACACCTTTATGGATCGGGAAATGCACTTTGAGGTCACGTACCTGCAATAGCGCCTCACCGGCCTTGTGTGTCGCTGACGGCGGGGTTTTGCGAGCTTTCCGGCGTGGCGATCGCGGCGCGGCAGGCGCTGAAATCGACTCATCATACAAGTGACACCGAACACCTCGCTCATCCTGATCGATCCAGCCCGGCAACTTCTTGTGGCACAAATCCCAGACACGGTCACAACGCTCGGCGAAGCGACAACCGCGGAATTCCTGCATCAGCGACGGCACACTGCCACTGATCACATCGAGCGCGGCGCCACGCTGCAGGCGGCCCGGCACGGAACGGAATAACTTGCGTGAATAGGGATGCTGCGGATCAGAGAAGAATTTTTTACGCGGCGCAAGTTCAACGATTTGTCCTGCGTACATTACCGCCACCCGGTCCGCCATCTCGGCCACTACCCCGAGATCATGGGTAATGAGCAGCATGGCCATGCCGGTCTTTTGCTGGATGTCCTTGAGCAAGGCCAGAATCTGCGCCTGAATCGTGACATCGAGCGCCGTGGTCGGCTCATCGGCGATCAACAAGTCGGGCTCGGTTGCCAGCGCCATGGCAATCATGACGCGTTGTTTCATGCCGCCGGAAAGTTGAAAGGGATACTCATCGTAACGCCGCGCGGCATCGGCAATGCCAACGGCCTGCAGCAGTTCGGCGACGCGTGTGCGCGTCTCGCGCCGGGTAAGTTTACCCACCTCCGGAATCGCCTCACTGATCTGCTCACCGATGGTCAGCACCGGGTTGAGCGAAGTCTGCGGCTCCTGGAAGATCATGGCCATACGCTTGCCGCGGATAGCGCGCATTTCCCGCTCAGGCAGTGCCAGCACGTCCTGATCTCGCAACAGCGCGCGACCGGAAACAATGCGCCCCGCCGGTTCCGGCACCAGTTGCAACAGCGACAACGCGGAGATGGACTTGCCGCAGCCGGATTCTCCGAGCAAGGCCAGTGTCTCGCCGGGAGCGATATCGAAATCGATCCCATCCACCGCGCGTACCGTGCCCTCGGGCGTATCGAACCAGGTTTTGAGGTTCTCGACCTTGAGCAAGATTTTAGTCATAAGGCGTTTAACCACGGGGCGCACGGGGAAAGATAGGAATTACATGCAATCCTTTGAAAACCCCCGTGTTCCCCGTGGTTCCCTTTCATTTTCTTAATCTCGGGTCAAACGCATCCCGCACGGCATCGGAAAACAGATTGGCCGCCAGCACCAATCCAAACATGAATACGAACGCCGAAACCAGACTCCACCACACCAGAGGCTCACGCGCCATTTCAAGGCGCGCGCTCACGATCATGTTGCCCCAGCTGTCCATCGTCGGGTCCACACCGACACCCACGTACGACAGCACCGCCTCGGCCAGCACCAGCCCGCTGAAATCCAGCACCACCGCGATGAGAATAATATGCATGACGTTGGGCAATATATGGCGTGACATGACTGACAGGTGGCTCGCTCCCAGGGCGCGCGAAGCCTGGATGTAGTCCACTTCACGCAGTTTGAGCGTTTCGCCACGCAGCAACCGGCACAGACTGGTCCAGCTGGTGACGCCGAGGATCAGGCACAAAAACAGCAGTCGGATGTCCGCACGCTCTGTGGCACTGGTGAATGATTCGGGATGGATCGCGATATACGCTTGCAGGCTCAGGATCGCGGCAGCGATCAGGAGCACGCCAGGGATCGAGCTCAGGGTGGTATAGACATACTGGATAACATCATCCACCCAGCCACGAAAATACCCGGCCATGATGCCGAATAGCACGGCGAACGGCAGCATGACCAGCGTAGTGAGCGTGCCGATCACCAGCCCGGTACGAACGCTCTTCAGGGATTTTAAGAACACATCCTGGCCAACCTGATCGGTGCCGAAGATGTGATAGTAGAGCGACAAGTATGTGGCATTCGTGGCCAAAATTATAAGGATACCAACTGTGATCAAAACAGTGCGCCACGGAAAATCACTCTCGCCGCGCGCCAATCTGCGTGCCGCCTGTGTCAGTGACTCCCGCGATTGGCGCCACAAAAACAGGAAGCCTGTCATCAGCAGCAGCCACAAGCCCAACGCCGCCAGCGTGGCGGTGCCGGCACGTCGGACGATATCCGTGGCACGCTCACCGGGGTCTTGCAAATGCGCGCCGCCATGAAGCAATCGCGAGTTTTCGCGCGCGTGCCGGCCGTCCGGGTATTCCACGGTCTCCTTCGAATAGGCTTGCATGGCAAACGGTGCGGAATAGGTTTTTTCAGTGCGGGCCCGCAAAGGCGTCGCTGCCATGTCCAGCAGGCTCAATACTTCGTTGGAATAAACCGGTGCACCCGATTTCTGCTCTTCCTGCAAGGGGCGGTAATGAATGGAATCCATCACGCCGACGACCACATAAGACAAAAGGATGACCAGCGAGGCCATGGCCATGGGGCGGCGCGCTACCTGGCGCCAAGGCACACGCAGGTGCTCGTGGCGCCAGGTATAGACGCCGAAGGCCAGAATGGATCCGATCAAGATAAATATCAGAAAGTCGGTCCACAGTATTTCGGGCCGGAATAGCATGGAGTTCATTCGAGCCGCACGCGTGGATCAACCAGCGTGTAGGTAATGTCGGTCAGAATCAGGCCCGTGATGTACAGCACCGAACCCAGAAATACCATGGCGCGAACGATGGCAAAGTCCTGCGAGTGAATGGCGTCGATGGTGTAGCTGCCGAGACCGGGAATGGCGAAGAACGACTCCAGGATCAGGCTACCGGTGAAAAGCAGCGGGATGACAACCACCACGCCGGTGAGAATCGGGATCATGGCGTTTTTGAGTACATGGCGAAACAGCACGCGCAGCTCGGACAAACCCTTGGCGCGCGCGGTACGCACGTAGTCTTTGTTGATTTCCTCCAGAAAGAACGTGCGATACAACCGCGTGCTCGCGCCGATGCCGCCCACCACGCCGACAATGACTGGGAGAATCAGGAATTTGACGGCCTCTACGCCCACGTCATAACCCGAGATCGGCACCAGCTGCAGCAGCATGCTGATGAGGTATTGTCCGCCGATGACATAAAACAAGCTGGAAATGGACATCATGATGACACACAGCACCACACCGGAAGTGTCGAGATAGCTTCCACGAAAAAACGCCAGCAGCATGGCAAAGGTAATGTGCATCAGAATACCGACCAGAAATACCGGCAGAGCGATGGCCAGGCTTGGCCACATGCGCTGGTAAATGTCGTAGCCGATGTCACGACCCTGATCGGAGCGTCCGAAATCGAACACGAACAATTTCACCGAATGACGGAAAAAGATGGTATCAGTGAGCTTTTCTGCGCTAGCACCAGTGGATTGGTAGAACCTTGGTTTGTTGTAACCATGATCTTCCTTCCACTTCACGATGGCTTCAGGCGTAACGCGCTTACCGCCCAAATGAATGCGCGCCATGTCATCCGGGCTGTTGACGAAGAAAAACAACACGAAGGTAAGCAGGTTCACCCCGATCAGGATCGGGATGGCGTACAAAAGACGGCGGATGATATAGCCGATCACCGCACCGCCTCCGAAATATCATGCAAAATATTTGCGCCACCTTGTCGGCGGCCTGCGTCAATTCGCCGGTCGCATCCCCACGTATTACGTGGGGCCCCTGCTCCGCGGCTCATGCCGCTCCCTCGCGCTCTCTTTTTCGATAGGTAACGACGGCCGGAACCGCACCCACTACCAGTGTTCCCAGCGCCAAGACGATGGGCCAGACTACCGGGCGATTCCAGGCCGCGCGTTGTTCCGCACGTTTGTCCGGATCGAGACGACTGTATTTGAGCGTGTTGTTCGCCATTTGATTCAGCTTGGCGTTGTACATCCATGTATGTTCAAGCTGGAAATTCTTGGGGTGCATGCCCCATATCCAGGGAGTATCGCGCCGCACTATTTCCAGCATCTGATTGATAATCGCCGCCCGCTCCGTTGTGTTCTCCATATTCTTCATGCGCTCGAACAGGCGGTTGAATTCCGGGTTGTCGTAGTTCGAGGCATTCTCGCCGTCGTGCCCCACCTTCTTGTTTGGTCCATAAAGCAGGAACAGGAAGTTTTCCGGATCGGGATAATCCGCGTTCCAGCCCCAATCGTATATCTGCGCATCACCTTTGCGCATCTTCTCCTGGAAACGGTTGTAATCGGTAGCGCGCACCACCAGCTGAATGCCGAGCTTGCTGAATTGCTTGAGCATCCAGTCGAGCTGGGCCTTTCTTTCCGGGCCGATAGCCGGGGTTTCATAATTGATCGACAGCGGTTTCCCCGATGCCGGGTCCATGCCACGCGGATAACCCGCCTCTGCCAGCAGCTGGCGGGCGTATTCGATTGGTTTGCGCCGGGGCTTGCCTTCCACCCAATCGTACACGTACGGATTGATGCCAGCCTGTCCCTCGCGGTAACCGAAAATACCCGGCGCCAGCGGCCCTTGCGCCGCAATGCCGCGTCCATTTTCGAAGATAGAAATCTGCTCTTCGAAATCAACGGCGATGGAAATGGCCTGGCGCAGTTTGCGTGCGCGCTCGGTGTAGCCGCCGACAACCGGGTCGAGTATGTTGAAACCGAGGTAATAGGTCGAGGCGGCAACGCTGGTCAATAATCGAATTCCCTTTTGCTTCATCGCGTCGCTGACTTCGGTATCGCCCTCACCGGTGAAACGAATCGCCTGATCAAAACCCTCCGTCAACACCGCGGACCGGTCGTAATAGCCTTGCAGAAATTTGTTCCAGCGCGGAATGCTTTCCTTGTCGAGACTGAACACGACCTTGTCGATAAAGGGCATACGCTTGCCGGCGTCATCCAGCAATCCGGCCGCGTCGTCGCCCGGCTCGCCTTCGGCGGGGTAAAGTTCCTCGTGATAGTTGGGGTTGCGTTCGAGCACCATCTGGCGATTGGGATTATTGACCGTGAGCATGTAAGCACCGCTGCCAACGGGGAACCAGTCGAGCGTGAGATTCTTCTCCGCCATGCCCGGTTGTGAGAAAAACCGGTCTGCCTCAGGCGGCATCGGGGCGAAAAACGGCATGGCCATCCAGTACAGCAGTTGCGGATACTTGCCGTGAAGCTTCACGCGGTAGGTATAGCGGTCTACTTCCTCGACGCCGGCGAGCGGAAATTTCACGAGATCCAGATAAACACCGCTATCGCGACCGCCGGCGATTTTTTCATACTCCTTTTTCAGTGTGCCGGCGTATTCACGAATACCCACGATGTATTCGTTCATGACGCTCAGGATCGGGGAATGCACCTTGGGATGCGCGAGGCGCTTGATCTGATACACGTAGTCGGCCGCGACCAGCTCGCGCGTGCCAGTGTGCGGAAAATCGCCAATGGCATAAACGCCGGCAAGATCGTGCGTACTCAAGGCATGGTACAGATACCGGCCCTCGGCATCGCGCGCGAAGGCCGGGTGTGGTTGATAATAAATGCCGGGGCGGATATGGATTTCATACACGCTGTAGGCAACCGCCGTAGCCGGGGTATTTCGTGGCAGCTGGCTCCCGTGTTTATCGAAGTAGACGGGTATCGGCACCGACACCGCCGTGAGCGGCGTCAGCGTGTAGGGCCGCTTAAGATAGTGATACTGAAACGGCGGCTCGTAGATCTGCGCGATAAAGAGATACTCATTGGAGCTATAGGCGCGTGCGGGATCGAAGGTCTTGGGGCGCTCGCGGAAGGCGGAATAGAGGATGTTGCTTTTTGACTCCGCCGCTGGATAGGGATTGTTCCAGGAAGCCGCCGCGCTGGCGGAGAAAATCAAAGAAATCGCCAACAAGGCATAGCGCGTCGCGCCGGGGCGTTTCATGCTTCCTGAATCCGTTCTCCAACCATGTCCGTTGTCCGGGATGAATGTGCCGATTGCGCCGTCAATATACCAAATTCCTCCGTTCCGTCCCTCTTCCCGCGAACGCGAATATTCGCTACTGTAGCGGCAAATACCTTCCAGATGTCGATACGAACAATCAACGACATCCCGATTTTGAACCAATTAGCCGGTGGAGAACGTTTATGGGATTTCTGACAGGGAAAAGGGCGTTGATCGTGGGTGTGGCCGGGGACCGGTCCATCGCCTGGGGCATCGCCAAGGCCATGCATCGGGAAGGCGCTGAACTTGCCTACACCTATCAGAACGACAAGCTGAGGGAACGCGTCCAGAAACTGGCGACCCAGACCAAATCCGACATTTTGATTCCCTGTGATGTTTCCAGCGACGAACAGATCGAGGCCGTGTTCTCGCATCTCGACGACTTTTGGGACGGAATCGATATTATCGTCCACTCCGTCGCCTTTGCCTTGCGCGAACAATTGTCCGGAAATTTCGTGGACGTCACGACACGCGAAGGATTCCGCGTCGCGCATGAAATCAGCTCCTACAGCCTGACCGCGCTGGCCAAGGCCGGCCGGGGAATGATGCAGAACCGCAAGGGTGCCTTGCTGACGCTGACCTACATCGGCGCGGATCGATCGGTGCCCAACTACAACGTCATGGGGCTGGCCAAGGCGAGCCTGGAAGCCAACGTGCGCTATCTGGCGCAGGCACTCGGCCCCGAGGGCATTCGCGTCAACGCCATCTCCGCCGGCCCCATCCGCACACTGGCGGCGGCCGGCATTACTGACTTCAAGAAATTGCTGGACTACAACGACAAAATGGCGCCGCTTGGACGCGGCGTAACCATCGACGAGGTGGGAAATGTGGCGGCGTTTCTGTGCTCGGATCTCGCCTCCGGCATCACCGGCGAGATTACTTACGTGGACGGCGGTTTCAACACCGTGGCCATCGGCCTGGATTACGGTAAGCTGCTCGAATAAACCGGCTGCTCAGAGCTTGTCAGGGTAAGTCTTGATTTCCGTTTTTTGCCGCAGCCCCGCGCGGTAATTTTCATAATAATCGGATCCGCGACGCATCGTGAGCAGCTCGCGTGATTTTTTCTGCAGCCCGTCATCCAGCTTGCCCGAAGCATCGTGCACGCGCTTCAACGCCAACACGGCGTATCCCTGATCGCCCAGGCCCACCAGGTCATACGCCGGTTTACCGCCTTCCGGCCGTGGCGCGCGAAAAGCGGTTTCCACAATACGCCGATCGACGCCGGCGGTCTGCCGACGCGTGAGCGTTTTCGGCGGAAGGTATTTAAAACCATGTTTCCTGGCGAGCGATTCGAGAGAGCCTCCGGCGCGCAACTCCTGTAACGCCTCCTCGCCCAGCTGGCGCGCCTGCTGCAGGGCGCGCTCCTGTTTCAAGGCACGTTCAACCTGGGGACGCACCTCCGCCAGCGGCTTACGGCCGGCGGGGCGACGATCAGCAACGCGTATGGCCACGAGCGTGTCGGCACTGATTTCAATGGTGTCGCTATTGCGTGCCTGGCTCAGCACATCCGGCTCGAAGGCAGCCTGTATCACCTTGGGATGGGCCGCCATGCCGGTGCCACCCGCCTGCGTGAACCATTCACTCTTGCGGATTTCAAGCCCCAGCGCCTTGGCGGCGGGCGCCAGGCTGTCCGGTTGTTCATAAACGAGATTCCGGAATTTTTCAGCTACATCCAGGAAACGCTCCTCGCCCTGACGGCGGCGTACCGCCTCGACCAATTCCTTGCGTACGTCGGCAAAAGCTTTTCGTTTCTCCGGTGTGTGGGCAGTCAATTTGACCAGGTGATAACCATAGGTACTGCGTACGGGCTGACTGACCTCACCGGACTTCAGGGAATACACCGTGTCCTCCAGTTCCTTCGGCAACACGCCACGCCGGATTTCTCCGAGATCGCCGCCCTGCGAAGCCGTTACGCTGTCAGCCGAATGTTTCTTCGCTAAACCCGCGAAGCCAGTGGCTGCCCGCGCCTGCTTGGCGATATCCTGTATTTTGGCAAGCGCTTCCTTGGCTTGGCTCTCGGAGGGCTCGGCGGGAAGGGAAATCAAAATATGGCTGGCGCGGCGCTTTTCCGGCACGGTATAACGCGCAGCCTCCTCAGAATAGGCTTTTTTCAGCTCCTCTTCCGTCGGCGGCTGGTTCTGGTTCAGGTCGCCGGCAGAAAGTCGCAGATATTCGACGCGCACCTGCTCGGGAAACTGGAACAACTCAGGATGTGCAGAATAATATTGATCAATATCCTGCCCACTGACCGTCGTCTTGGCCATCAGCGCATCAACACTGATCAGCGCGTAGGCAACTTCCCGCTCCTGCGACAACAGACGGGCAAGATCCGCAATCTCGGTCTGCGTGACAATACGGCTTTCACTGATGCCGGCCTGAAGATGAGTTATCAGGATTTGTTCGCGTACCCTGGTCTCAAATTGCTGCGGGCTCATGCCTTCTCGGCGCAGCAGGGCTTCATACATGGCCGAATCGAATTTTCCGTCGCGCTGGAAGTTTGGCTGTTGGCGGATAGTTTCTGCCAATTGTGCGTTGCCGATACGATAGCCCTGATCCTCGGCATGCTGGACCATCAATGTCTTGTCTATCAGGCTGTCCAGGATGGTCTGCTTGAACTGGGGGTTGTCCAGAGTTTTGGGTTCCACACGCCCGCGCAGTCGATCTATCTCGCTACGGTAGGCATTCTGGCTGATCTCAGCGCCACCGACTTTGGCGACGTTGAACTGTCCCCCGGAATCAAAATACGAGTTAACTCCCCACAGCGCAAAAGGTATAGCGATCAGCGCGATGATGAAAGTGGCGATAATGCCCTGGGTTTTTTCACGGATGGCGGAAAGCATGGGTGGCTACTCTATCGAGGGATTGCCGAGGTATCAATTTATGCCTGGACAATAGCCCAAATGAAAGGGCGAGGGATTAGCTCGCCCGTCATGATGCATATTTAGTGGCGGAGCGGACGGGACTCGAACCCGCGACCCCCGGCGTGACAGGCCGGTATTCTAACCAACTGAACTACCGCTCCCGGTCTCTGGTGGGTGCTGAGGGGTTCGAACCCCCGACATTCGCCTTGTAAGGGCGACGCTCTACCAACTGAGCTAAGCACCCGGAGGCGAAACGCCCTCCCCCAAAGGGGCGGCTAGTTTAAGGCATCCTTTAAGCCTTTGCCAGACTTGAATTTGGGTGCCTTGGAGGCCGGGATGGTGATCATCTCACCGGTTCGCGGATTGCGTCCGGTGCGTTGAGACCGGTTGCTGACTGAGAACGTGCCGAAACCGGAAAGCGTGACGGAATCGCCATCACGCAGTGTACCGGCAATGATGTCCAGTACAGCTTCAACGGCGCGAGCGGCGGAGGTTTTGTTAAGCTCAGTGGATACAGAAACTCTATCGATCAGATCGGTTTTATTCACGTTAGCTCCTCTTGCTGGATGTGGTGAACAGGATTCCCGAAAAGCCTTTGCTGCCGATACAAAATGGCGCGCTTGAAAAAAACAAGACGCGTCGCAGGTTTTATACAAGTGTAGAAATGGCTTGTCAAGAAAGATATGCGCGGCGCGGATTATCGAAATGACGCGCCGTGATACCCGGAGACAGTAAATACCTCTCCCCCCGATTGAGGGAAGTTAGCGCCGTCCAACCCGGTCAGTGCGTACGGGCTGGGTTGGCAGAATCGTGCGGCTCGGGAGGCTTGGCAGCCTCCGCAAGTTTCGATTCATCCAGAGGCTCTGGCAAGCGCTCAAGCGCCGCTTCCAGCACCTGATCAATCCACCGCACCGGACGGATATCAAGGTTGTCACGGATGTTCTTCGGGATCTCGGTGAGGTCCTTGCGGTTCTCCTCCGGGATCAGCACTACTTTCAGGTTGCCGCGATGCGCTGCGAGCAGCTTTTCCTTAAGCCCGCCGATGGGCAGAACCTCACCGCGCAGCGTAATCTCGCCCGTCATGGCGACTTCCGCGCGAACCGGAATCTTGGTCAACGCCGAGACCATGGCCGTGCACATGGCGATGCCCGCGCTCGGACCGTCCTTGGGCGTGGCCCCTTCAGGCACGTGTACGTGAAAATCATGCTTCTGGTAGAAATCCGGCATGATGCCGAGCTTGGTGGCGCGAGCGCGTACCACGCTCATGGCGGCCTGAATGGATTCCTGCATGACATCGCCAAGTTTGCCGGTAATGGTCAATTTGCCTTTGCCGGGCACGATGGTGGCTTCAATGGTGAGCAGTTCACCCCCCACCTCGGTCCACGCCAGGCCCGTCACCTGGCCGATCTGATTGCTCTGCTCGGCAGTGCCGTAGCGGAAACGTTGCACACCCAGATATTTTTCCAGGCTCTTGGGCGTAACAGAAATCGTCTTTTCCGACTTGACCTTGTTGAGCAGCAATTCCTTGGTCACTTTGCGACAAATTTTGGAAATTTCGCGCTCAAGATTGCGTACGCCCGCTTCCCGGGTGTAATAACGCACGATGTCACGGACACTTTTTTCAGACAGGTGCAACTCGTTTTCCTTGAGCCCGTTATTTTTAAATTGCTTGGGAACCAGGTAACGCATGGCAATATTCACCTTCTCATCTTCGGTATAACCCGAGAGGCGGATAACCTCCATACGATCCAGCAACGGGGGCGGAATATTCAGTGTGTTGGCGGTGGCGACGAACATGACATCCGACAAGTCATAATCGACCTCGAGATAATGGTCGCTGAAGGCATGGTTCTGCTCCGGGTCGAGCACTTCCAGCAACGCGGATGACGGATCGCCACGGAAATCCATGGCCATCTTGTCCACCTCATCCAGCATGAACAAAGGATTGCGCACCTTCATCTTGGACAGGTTCTGAATGATCTTGCCCGGCAGCGAGCCGATATAGGTACGGCGATGGCCACGGATTTCAGCCTCGTCACGCACACCGCCCAGCGACATGCGCACGAATTTCCGGTTCGTGGCGCGTGCGATGGATTGGCCCAGCGAGGTCTTACCGACACCCGGTGGTCCCACCAGACACAGAATTGGGCCCTTGAGCTTGACCACACGCTGTTGCACGGCGAGGTATTCGAGGATGCGTTCCTTGACCTTCTCCAGGCCGTAGTGATCGGCTTCCAGGATTTCTTCAGCCTTCGTTAGGTCCTTCTGGATCTTGCTGCGCTTTTTCCACGGCACGTTCACGAGCCAGTCGATGTAGTTGCGCACGACGGTGGCCTCGGCTGACATCGGCGACATCATCTTGAGTTTCTTCAGTTCGGATTCGGCTTTTTCGCGCGCCTCCTTGCTCATGCCTGCTTTCACAATCTTCTTCGCCAGCTCTTCGACCTCGTTCGGACCCTCTTCGAGCTCACCCAGCTCCTTCTGGATTGCTTTCATCTGCTCGTTCAAATAATACTCACGCTGACTCTTTTCCATCTGACGCTTGACGCGACCACGGATGCGCTTCTCAACCTGAAGCAGGTCAATCTCGCTCTCGAGCACGCCGAGAATTTTTTCCAGGCGCTCACGAACGTCCTGAACTTCGAGAATCTGCTGTTTGTCTTCGATCTTGAGAGACAGGTGCGCCGCCACCGTGTCAGCCAGACGGCCCGGATCATCAATACCCGCCAGCGAAGTGAGAATCTCGGGAGGAATTTTCATGTTGAGTTTGACGTACTGGTCAAACTCATTCAGGACGGAACGCGTCAGCGCCTCGCCTTCCTTGTCCGTCAGCGGCAAGGCCTCGAGCATGGCCACCTGCGCGGAGAAATGGTCTTCCGTTTCCAGATATTTTTGTAACACGGCACGACGCTCGCCCTCGACCAACACTTTGACGGTGCCGTCCGGCAACTTCAGCAACTGGAGAATGCTGGCGATGGTCCCGATGGTATGAATATTTTCTGTCGTCGGATCGTCATCCGAAGCGCTCTTCTGCGCCACCAGCATGATTTGTTTGCCCGACTCCATGGCTTGCTCAAGGGCGCGTATGGATTTACGCCGGCCCACGAACAAGGGGATAACCATGTGCGGAAACACGACGACGTCGCGCAACGGAAGCACGGGGATGTTCGCCTCAGATCCTGGAACTATCACGGCTTGTTTGGTTTCTGGCATTTGCGCCTGCAATCGTTTGTGTGAATGGGTTTCTTCAAGTTTGGGGGCTAAATGCCCTGATTTCAATGATTCCCCGAAGATTTATTTGGAGAAATCCGCCTGTTTCGTTCACACATGCGACGAGTGGCCTATATGGCCATACAAACAGCGACTGAAAAAAAGAAACCCCGCATTTGGCGGGGCTCTTTATGTGGAATTGATGCGCCACTTACTGATTTACCGATGCCCGTCGCTTGTCCTGTTCATCGTTTTCGGCGTAGATCACCAGTGGCTTGCTGCCCTCCGTGATGACGCCGGCTTCGATGACCACTTTTTTCACATTCTCGGTGGAAGGCAGATCAAACATGACGTCCAGAAGGGCGCGCTCGAGAATAGAGCGCAAGCCGCGCGCGCCGGTTTTGCGCTCCATGGCGCGCTGGGCCACCGCCAGCAGCGCGTCCTCGCGAATCTCGAGCTCTACTCCTTCCAGCTTGAGGAGCTTGTGGTATTGCTTGGCCAGGGCATTCTTGGGTTCCGTCAAAATCTGGATCAGCGCCCGTTCGTCAAGTTCTTCCAGTGTGGCCACCACCGGTAGTCGTCCGACGAATTCCGGAATCAGGCCGTATTTGATGAGATCTTCCGGTTCCACCAAGCGCAGGATTTCTCCGGTTTTTTTGGCGTTCTCTTTGCTGCGAATCTCGGCATGAAAGCCAATTCCGGTTCGCTCACTGCGGCTTTGAATAACTTTTTCCAGCCCCGAGAACGCGCCACCGCAAATGAACAGGATATTGCGCGTATCTACCTGCAGGAATTCCTGCTGTGGGTGCTTGCGGCCGCCTTGAGGCGGAACCGAGGCAATCGTGCCCTCGATCAGCTTGAGCAATGCCTGCTGCACGCCCTCACCCGATACGTCGCGGGTAATCGAGGGATTTTCCGACTTGCGTGAAATTTTGTCGATTTCGTCGATATAAACAATACCCTTCTGTGCTTTCTCAACATCGTAGTCGCACTTCTGAAGGAGTTTCTGAATGATGTTTTCGACGTCCTCGCCGACATAACCCGCTTCGGTCAATGTGGTGGCATCGGCAATCGTAAACGGCACATTGAGCAAGCGCGCCAGAGTTTCAGCGAGCAGCGTCTTGCCCGAACCTGTCGGTCCGATGAGCAGGATGTTGCTCTTCGAAAGCTCGACCTCGCCGATCTTGCCTTCGTTCTCAATACGTTTGTAGTGGTTGTATACCGCGACCGACAATACCTTCTTGGCATCGATCTGTCCGATCACGTACTCGTCGAGAATCTGATTAATCTCGTGCGGGGTGGGAAATTTCTTCTTCGCGTTGGCGGCGTTTTTCTCTTCCTGAACTTCTTCGCGAATGATGTCGTTGCACAGCTCGACGCACTCATCGCAAACGAATACGGAGGGACCGGCAATCAGCTTGCGCACCTCATGCTGACTCTTGCCGCAGAACGAGCAGTACAAGAGCTTTTCGCCCTTGCCATCGCCCCTGCCCGTGTGGTTGTTGTCAGCCATCCTTAAACCTCACTTTCGATTAAGGACCTTATTGCCGCAAAGAATGCGGGTTTCCGCCCTCATATGCAAGCAATAATCACCTGCTTTACCGACACTCTACCTTAGATTTATAGCATATCCCTCGGAAAGTGCACCTGTTTTTTAACTGCGCTTTTCGATAACCGAGTCAATCAGGCCAAAACCCTTGGCCTCCTCGCCATCCATGAAATTATCGCGGTCGGTATCCTCCTTGATTTGATCCATGGGGCGCCCGGTATGTCTGACCATGATCTGATTCAGCCGTTCGCGCACACGCAATATCTCTCGTGCATGGATGTCGAAATCCGTCGCCTGGCCCTGAAAACCACCCATGGGCTGATGCACCATCATGCGCGAATGCGGCAAGGCGAATCGTTTGCCCTTGGCGCCACCGGTAAGAATAAGCGCTCCCATGCTCGCTGCCTGACCGATACACACGGTACTGACATCCGGCTTGATGAATTGCATGGTGTCGTAAATGGCCAACCCCGCATTCACCGCGCCCCCCGGCGAGTTGATATAAAGATGTATGTCCTTGTCGGGATTCTCGGATTCGAGAAACAGCAATTGCGCCACCACCAGATTCGCCATGTGATCTTCGACGGGGCCGACAAGAAACACCACGCGTTCTTTGAGCATCCGCGAGTAAATATCGTACGCGCGCTCGCCACGACCCGTGGTCTCGATGACCATGGGGACCAGGCCCAAGGCCAAGGGATTTAGCGCACCACCAAGCTGTCCGGTATCTTTCATTATCTAGTTCCTTCCATTGTCAGCATTCTTTAGAGTATATGACCGATCTATTGAACAAGGGTCTCAATCTTCAATAGCTCCTGAAAACTCACTGGCTTTTCACTGATTTGTGCAGAAACAAGGAGGTCTTCAACCACCTTCTCCTCCATGACCAGGCCTTCGATTTCACTCAGTCTTTCCGGTTTTTCATAATGCCACTGAATGAACTCTTGGGGAGACTCATAATCAGCCGCCATTTCCTCAAGCCGCGCGCGCACTCTCGCCGGATCGGGAACAAGCCCGCGGTTGCGAATGAATTCACTCAGGATAAGCCCCAGTGCCACGCGGCTGCGAGCCCGCTTTTCATAGGCAGTCTCATCCCCTGCATTCAATCCGTTCGACACATCACTGGTCTTCAGGCGCTGAATCTCGGCATCGAGCAGGCTACGGGGCACTTCTACCGGATTCGCGTCCAGCAGCGACTTGAGCGCCCGTGCCCTCACGATGGCGCGGGAACGACCATTCGCTTCACGTTCGAGATTGGATTTCACGTCGGATCTTAACGTATCAATACTTGAGTCTTTTACGCCCAGATCCCGGGCAAGTGCCTCATTCAGCTCCGGCAACACCGCCTCGGTGACAGCGCTGATCTTCACGTCGAAATCTGCTGTTTTACCTGCCAGCGGGGAATGTCTGTAGTCCGATGGAAACTTGACCGAGATATGGCGCGTGTCACTCATTTTGGCGCCAACCAGGCCCTGCTCCATGTCCTCAAGCAGCGTTCCGCTGCCGAGCACCACCTGAAAGACATTGGCCTTGCCGCCATCAAAATCCTTGCCGTCGATACGACCGACGAAATCAATGGTGAGCCGATCGCCCAGATTGGCCGCGCGCTCAACCGGCTTCCAGTCGGCGCGCTGTTTACGAATGGTCTCCAGCGTGCGGCTCACGTCGTCTTCGCCCACCGTTACCACTGGACGTTCGATACGCACTCCCGTCAGGTCGAGGCGCTTTACCTCCGGGAAAATTTCAAATTCCACGGTGTACTCAAGCTGCTCGCCCCGTACGAACGGCTTACGTTGCAGCTTCGGATCTCCGGCTGGGCGCAACCCCTGGCTCCCAATGGCCTCGTATAACGTGGTTTGAACCAGTTCTCCGGCCACTTCGTCTATCAATCTCCCGCCATATTGAGCCTCGACCATTTTGAGAGGCACTTTGCCTGGGCGAAAGCCGGGTATCTTCACCTGCTTTGACAAGCGCTGAAGCCTGGCATTGAATTCTTTCTCTACCTGATCCGCCGGCACGGCGACTTTCAAACGCCTCCCGAGCGTACCGATAGTTTCAACCGAAACTTGCATTGGAAAACCCCACGATCATTGAATAATAAAATATTGAACCAGCTGTATTTTGGAGGGGAATCATACCGATTTGCCGCGGGCAGGCCAACAAAATGCGTATTTCGGGCAAAAAAACGAGGTGGTGCGAATGGAGAGACTCGAACTCCCACGGGTTACCCCACTGGAACCTAAATCCAGCGCGTCTACCAGTTCCGCCACATTCGCAGTAATACCGGGCACAGTATAGCGCCAAGCTGCCTGACTCTGGCCAGACAGGCCTCGCCGTAAGACCAAGGGATGAAGGGAGGCGGCATCGCCGGGAGTGAAGTGATCTTCACGCCTAAAAACACCCAGTGGTGCAAAAAATGGTGGGCCGTGGTGGGCTCGAACCACCGACCCGCTGATTAAGAGTCAGCTGCTCTACCAACTGAGCTAACGGCCCAAATTTCAACTTACGTGCATGCCATCCATGACGAGACATCAAACCGATTCTACGCCCCGGCCCAGACATCCATGTCTGGGCGCTCGCCGGGACGAAGACACGTTAAGTGTCTTCGTCTGTTTCCGGCTCGCCCAACTGAGCTAACGGCCCGGGTCAAAAAATGGGGTGAGCGATGGGATTCGAACCCACGACAACCGGAATCACAATCCGGGACTCTAACCAGCTGAGCTACGCCCACCATAACTGATGATCAA
>NZ_JANLGY010000009.1 GCF_024653915.1 Sulfuricaulis sp.
GCTTGCAAGGAGAGATGGCCGAGTGGCCGAAGGCGCGCCCCTGCTAAGGGCGTATGGGACAAAATCCCATCGAGGGTTCGAATCCCTCTCTCTCCGCCAGTGTTTTCTTCAAATATTGCCTTTTTCATCCCCTCACTGTTCAGTATAATCCGCGGCCCATGCGCCCGTAGCTCAGCTGGATAGAGTATCAGGCTACGAACCTGAGGGTCGGGAGTTCGAATCTCTCCGGGCGCGCCATTTTTAAGATGTTTTCGCGGTGTCGAAAATAGGCATTGTGCTATTAAAAGCCGTTTGTGCTATTCAGCGCAGTGGTTTTACTCGCTCCGGTTTCCGCCGGTAAATCCTGTTTGTTGTGGCGCTGCTGGCGTGCGCGAGTAGTTGCTGCGCGTGCGCCAGGGTGTCGGCATCGGAGGCGCACTTAGCCCTCAGGTCGTGTTCCGTGAACCGCTGCTCAAGACCTGTTTCCTTTATTACGCGATCCATGAACCGCTGCCACATGCTATCCCAGCCGTTCGCGGTGCCGTTGTCCTTCACATAGCATTCGCCGTCAGCGTTGCAGAACAGCCACGGTGCGATATGCACCGGGCGTGCCGATTTCGCTTCATCCACGGCATCCTGTAGAGCCTGCGTCCATTCTATAATCAGGCGCTTCCCCGTGGTTTGCGCGGTTTTGTGCGGCTGCACATGGATGCCGTCTGCTTGCAGGTCGCCGATACGAAGGCGCAGCAGATCGCCACGGCGTAGCCCAGTCAACAGCTTGACGCGCATGTAAGCCTGCACCGCCAGCACGCTGCCGCGCTTGCGGCGCGGCTTGAGGGATAACGCCTTGACGATCTCGTCGTCCTCCACGTATCGCATGCGTGGCGGGGTCGGTATTTTACGGAACTTCCCTTCGATCATAGGGTGCGTTTCTCGCGCACCCCACTCAATCGCCTTAGTGAAGGCGTGGCTCAAAACTTCCAGTTCGCGGTTTGCGGATGTTGGTGCTAGCTTGCCGCGCTTGTCCCGATATTGGTACGCGTGAATCGGTTTGAAGTCGATAACCGGCACGCCGCCAAAAACAGCCTTCAAACGACGGATCGCTTCGCTGTTGGCGGCTTGCGTCCTCGGCGCCTTCGCGGGCACGACTTCAAGCGAGTAGCGGTCCAGCAGGTCGTCGATCGTTCGCAGCTTCGTATCGGCGGCCTGTAGCCTGGCCGCCCATGCCCGGTAGGCTTCCGGTAGCGTGCTTCCGAGTTTGAATTGCTTTTTCCCCTCCCATCGGTTTTCCATTCCGGGGGGAACTTGGTAATAGTAGGCGCCGTGATAGTGGCGCCAGCGGGCGGGCAGTCCTTTATTTTCGGATCGTCTCGGCCGTGACATTCAGCGTATCCCAGTTAGGTTCGGCCCCGCGCGAGCGAGTGGAGAAGGGCAGGGTGGCACCCATTCTAACCTCAACAGCGGCACGGAGCACAAGCGGGCGCCCATCGGCGTCCCGCAGCGCCTCGAATCCGTTAGCGCGCAGCCAGCGTGTTTGTGCGCCGTGTCGCACTCGTCCGGTCAGGTCGCGCATTTCGTCGGTGGTCAAAAACATTATCGTGTCAGCGGGTTAACTGCGCCGCCATTTCGTTGGCGATCCGCTGTATTTCCACTGCTCGCGCTTCCGGCGGCAGGGCCACTAGGGCGGCTTGCTGCCTCGCGCCTCGTAAAACCTTCGAGTAAATGCCTTCTTTCACGATGTCCGGTATGCGGTCCCAACCTTCGCTGCCCACGATACGGGCCAGCAGGTCGTGCGCAAACTCGCCTTGCTTCTGCGTGTAGGCGTTGCGGGCTTCCGGCGTGATCTCCACGTCCCCGATCTTGCCGGTGCCGCGGCCGACGTGGACTTTCTTCGGCGCGATCGGCAGGCGGATACCCATTCGCGCCGCCTCGGTTAATACTTTGTCCTTGGACTCGCGCGTGACCGCCACCGGGGCCATCGGGAATAACCTCTCGGGTTCGACGGGCTGCCCGGTCAACAGATTCCTTTTTGGCAACAGTTGCTCGCGCCAGATCGGGATGCGGCCCTGGATGGCATCAAAAATAGAATTAATCTCGCGTGTATGCGGATCCATCGCCGCGGCTGTTTGACCGAGCGCGGCCGGGATGAGTGAGGCCGCATACTGGTCGAGGAACCGCCCGCCGTATCGTTGCGGATCGGTGACGGCGCTGACCAAGTTCGACAACCCGGAGAGGTAGGTTTTAGAAATGGTCGCGTTGCCGATAGCGGCGACGATCGTGCCGTACATATCGATTTTACTGGAATCTTCGTTGGCCGCCAGCGTGATCTCAGCCATGTCCGCGGCAGCGCCGACCATCAACCCGAGCGGGTCCAGGCGTTCGTAACTGTAGTAACTGTCGCCAATCTTGATACTGTATGGCTGCCAACCGGCGGCCATCATGGCGCGGCGCTTGTCCGGGTCGGAGATGCCTCCCCCCGTTATGCCCCCATCTTTTACCGCAGCGACGACGATTGTCGCCACCACGCCCCCGACAATGGTGCGCGCGATCGCCAGGTCTTGCGCCACCTTGCCGTTCTTGCCAGCCAGATCGCTGCGCGCGCTTTCCATCAGCAGGTTCACGCCGGGAATGCGTTCCGCTGCCCACTTAACGAGGTTGACGGGGGTACGAATGAACGGCATGACGAATTCCAGCGGTGTGCCGCGCGTCATCCGCTGTAAAGCGACACCCATCTTTCCGAGCTTGTTGGTGAACACGGCTTTGTCGCCGGCCGCAAGGGAGGTTTCCAGCATTTTCTCCGTGGGGTTCTGCACCAGGTCTTCGACGCGGGTGTTGAACTCGCGTGTCTGAGGCGCTAATTTTTCTTTGTACGCTTGACGCACCGCGAGTGCGTACATCTCCCCGCGCTCAGCCATCGTGCGGAAAAACACATCTTCGGCGGATAGCGCCCGGAACGGCGTGCGGATGACTTTACCCGCCGTGCCCTTGATCGCCCCCTGCGGGCGTTTCACATCGACCTTTTCGCTCAACGGTTCGCGCCCAGCCAGCACTTCCCGCGCCATTTTTAATCCGTCCATCACACCGCGCGACATACCGGTTATAAGCGCGTGCGTCTCGACGAGTTCTACGCGTTCCCCAGCCGCGGAACCGCGGACGCGACCAATAAACCCTGCCAGCGCCCGTTCAGGGATGGTCATACTGAGGCTGCTGATGTTGCCGGTGAGGTTCGCCATGTGGGTGGTGGGTCCAGACAGGATGCTGGCCTTCCACGCCTCGATGACCTTTTCCAACACGGTCGGGTCGCTGTATTTTCTGGCCGCCCTGCCCGCGGCGGCCGGGCTATCAGCCTCGCTCGCAACGCGAGCAAACTCGGTGATGCGCTCGCGCCCGCCGTAGGACTCGATGACCTCCGTCATCTGTTCCAGCTTCTTCGTCAGCTTGGAGGTGGACTTCAGCATTTCCAGCGCCCGGCCGGCTTCCGCGCGCACGCCCATGAACTCCGAGAAGATCATGGCGGTGCGCTCGGTCTGCGCCAGGAACTGCGTGACCTGCTCCCCTGTCGCGTTGGCGCCTAACTCGGAAATGGCTTTTCCTTTTTGCATCAGGTCGACGTAAGCGCGCTCGGCGATGAACGCTCGCGCCATAATTTCCGCTTGGTTGCCGGCCGTTCCAGGCAACCGTTCGCCGGTTGTCCCCAATATGTCGGCCAGTTTCTGTTTCGCTTCCAGCAGAGACTGTTCGTGCGACACCGTGCCACGGCGCTGCGCCTGAATTTTGTCCCCGTACAGTTCGATCGTGCGCGCCACGGCCGATTGCAGCTCGGCCGGGTTGTTGATGTAATCGAACTTCGGCAGCGTGATTTCGCTCTGCAAGTCCTTTGGTTCGATGAAGGGTTTCTCCATGAACTTCACCGCCGTCGCACGGTCTTGCAATTCGGGGACCGCGGCCTTGGCGTTTTCGGCGGCGGCCAGTTCCTGATACTTTGTTGGTACTTCTCCCGATTTCGCCAGTTCCGCTTTCAACGCCGGATCCTTCATCGCGTCCATCGCCACCTGCTCGGGCGGGATGCCGGTCTTGGCGTAGATGTTGCGTATGCGGCCAACCGTAGCCGCTACTCCGTGCAGCCCACCCACCACGATCGCGGCGTCCAGAAAATCCTGTGCGGTCGGCATCCGACCTTCGAGCGCGCTGCCGGTCCCGACCAGCGCCGTGACTTCCGCGCCGGTTCGGGCGACTACGCCCCCGCCGAGGCCACGGACAAACTTGCCCGCGCCACCGGTAGCCGCGCCAATGACGGCGCCTTTACCGCCACCGATTACTCCGGCCTTGGTGATTTCCCAAACCTCTTCCCAGGTATCAACCGCCCCGCCTTCGTAAGCCGTCATCAGGGCTTCACGGATAGCGGAAGGCACGGCGAATGCACCGGCGGCTGCTGTAACGGGAGAAGCTGGGCCACCGCCTATTGCTCCCCCGACAAGTATTCCCGGAATATCGCCGACCAGGCCGGCCGCAGTTCCGAAAGCACGTTCGTACCATGCAGCATCTTCGGACATCACTGTGTCGGGGGCTTTACCGCGCACCATGAGCCCGCCGGAGCTGGCTTGCAGATTGGCGATGATAGAGTTGAGAATGCCGCCCGGCGCGTTGACGTGCGGCTGTTCGAGCATTTGCACCCGCTGCGCTACGTCCCAAGGCTCGACGACGCCCCTAGCTGGCGCAGCTTGGGGTATTTCCCACGGTTCGATGACGGCAGGTTCGGTCATTGGCCGGGTACGATCTGATTCATCAGTCATTTGTTTTTCCTCCTAACGCACGCCATTAATCGAATCCACCCGGGCCGTCATCGTACCGGCTGGCAATGGGTACAGGCCGGCCGTAGTCATACGCCCGGGCGCCACCCATGAGCAAACTGCTTGCGGCGCCGAAGTACCCCGAGGTCTTAGCCGTCTTACCTTCAGCCCCGTAAAGCAAGGCATCAGTCGCGTAACCGCGCTCCCGCAACGTACCGGCATATTCGGCCCTTTGAAGGTCCAAGGTGGACTCAATTACCGATTCCTCCAACACCTCAAGTGGCGATCCCTCCATTGTCACGCCAGAAGCGCCCACAGCAGCGCGGATCGCTCCGAGCTGCTGGTACTGTTTCTTACGCAGGCTGATGACGTCGGCCTTCGTCTGCTGCTTGGCAATTTCAGAATTCTGAAGCGAGATGTCTCTATTGAAATCCGCCGCCTGCGATTTAGCCTTCGCGGACGCAATGGACCCCACCGCCTGCATCCCGGCGCCCGCAAAAAGCATTATGCCTGCCGTTGCGCCCATATCATCACTCCTTTCTTTTGCGCATGGACAAGCGTTCCGCCTGCGCTGAAACCAGATTGATTATCATGGCGCTGTTTCCAAGCCCGGATTGATCTATGAAGTCGAGAATACCTGGCTGTTTTGCGTCCAGCTCGGTCAGCAATTGCCGCGCCAAGTTCATGCGTTCGCTGAATTTATCCTTCCACAGGCTTTGCAGCTTGAATGCCTGATCGCGCTTGTAGAATTCTTTTTGGTTGTCGTCCATTTTGGAATGCGCGTCGATCACCTTGCGCGCTTCCGCCGCAAGGCTCGATCCGACATCGCGCGGGAACTTGGCGCCGGCCAGCCAGTTGCGAAGCTGCATGTCAGCTTGGCGGTCTTTGGGTGTCATCTCGCCGGCCGGCTTGGGAAAAATGTAATGCTCCGGCCGCGCGGGTTCGAAGCCAAGCTCGGCGGGCGCGGCACTGTCCACGCCATCCGCCTTCAGCATTTCGTCAGCTTGTGTTTGTGTGAGCCTGCCGGCTTGCGCTTCGTTTGTAACCAGGAATTTCAGTTGATCGGGATTCAGGCCGCCATCACTCATCTGCGATTTGAAATCGGCCTCACTCACGGCGGCCAGGTCGGGGACCGGATCGGGCGCGGGCGCCGCTGTTGCTGCTGCCGGCGCTGCTTCGGGAGGCGTCATTAAAATTTGTGAAGGGCTGGCGTTCTCGGTCATTGCTTTGTTTCCTCATTCACTTTTGTATGTCGGTAAACCTTGGCGCGGTGCTGGCTGCAATAGCTCCCGCGTCGTGCTGCCGGTGCATTGCAGAACACCAGGCCGGTGCGCCTCGTTGATCGGACGACGTACTGGCATCCAAATGGCACGGCGGTGTCGCCGTCGTCGAAATCGACCGCCTCAGACGGCGCAGGGCCAACGATCTCGACCATACCCGGCACCTCGATATCCCCCTTGTTCACACGTAGTCAAACATTGCCAAGGAGCTGGGAATCATGGAGCTTTCGTCACCTTCCAATGTCGCACGGCGGCGCTGGCGCTCAAGCCACCTTAGCTCGCGCGCTGCTCCGCACTCGCGTTCCGCTCGTATGGTGTGTTCGGCAACAAGACGCTCGTCAACGTCGAAAGCCTTCGCTCCAATATCGATCGCGGCGCCCGTCGCAGTCTCGCCTCGGCGGATCAGAAAGCGGGCACGCGCCACGGCTTGATATAACCGCGTCGGGTCAGAAGTAGCCGTTTGGTGTTCCTCTTGCATTTTTTAATCCTCCGTCGCTATGCGCGGCACCCGTCGCGGCCGGTCGCCGTGAATCTGGGCGTATCGCATTTCGGCTTCTGGATTCCCAGGGAAACGTCTTGGCAGATCGAAAGATGCAGACGTAGACGAGGGGTTGTCGTATATCGGCGAATCGCCGATCCCGACCGCCATGAAGGGCTCGCGGCGCTTCCGCTTGCCGCCGGGGCCAACGTCGGTCTTGGCGTGCCGGATCATCATCAAGCCGATGCGCAGGGCGGACAGCAGGTCGTCATTCTCTTTTACGATCAGCCCGTCCTTGCGGTGATACACCCGAAACTCTTCGAAGAACGGTTCGAGATGGCTGAAAACCCGCAGCGTGCCGTTGTGGAAACGGTTCGCCATGAGTTGGACGCCGGCTTCCGTGCTGTAGCCGCCCGCCTCGAAGGTTGCGTGCTCTTCCAGCATGTTCAGCCCTTCGTTTTTGAATAGCTTGGCGAATGACACGCCGCTTGTTGGATCCTGGCGGGCGGCATCGTGCGGCCACGCTACCGGGATCGTCTCGCCGCGGGCGCGAATGGCGCTCGCCATAGTGACCATGATTGAGGCGCCGGGTATGCCGCGGGCTTTCCAAGCGTCGTACAGGTATATCGTGTCGGTGTCGCGATCGTGCGCGAGGAAAGCCGCAGCACTCGGATGATCGAAGCCGAGGTCTATGCCGGCGATACGGGCCCAATGAGAGGGGATTTCCATCGGATCGACTTTTATGACGGACTCGGAAATCTGGAACACCCGACCGCTGCCAAGCATGGGCACGCCCTTGGTGCGTGCTTCGCGTTCGTGCTCGGGGTATCCGTCGCTAATGCGCTGCCGTTCTTCGGGCGTAAAATGGCCGGACTCTTCCAGGCTCATCTGCACATACGCGCGATCAGGCGAGGGCTCGGAAATGAATCGCTGGATAACAGCCGTCATACCCTTGAGCGGTGTCGCGGTCAGGTAAACCATTCCGCCCGTGGCGGCCACGCGGGCCATTGATTCGGAATACACATCCAGGTCGGGCTCTTCGTCCCAAGCCACAACATCCAGGGTTTCACCTTGCAGCTTCTCGCGGCCTTTTTCCTGTGACTTGAAGCTGAGCTGGGACACGCCGCCGCTGCTGTGGCGGACGAGCACCGTATCAACGGCATCGGCAATACCTCGCCCCATGTTTACTTCAAGGATTGCATCGGCAGGGATTGACCCGGTGCCTTGTTGCCCTAGTGAGCCGAGCAGAAGTCGTTGCAGCGTGTCGCGCGTTGACTCGCCGGTCATGCCCACCGCCCAAGCGCGCACCGGGCGCACGAATTTGCGGCCGGTCCACCATTCGGGATAGCGGCCGGTCAGGTGCGCGGCCAGCTCCATCGCGTTCGCCCAGGTCTTGCCGGATTGGTTGGCGCCCAGCAGCAGCCGTTCACGCTTCGTCGCGCCCAGCGTGTGGAAGTCCCGCTGCTTGGGGTACGGCGCATAATAGGCGAGTTTATTCTGAGCCCGGCGCCGTTCCAGTTCGGACAGCGTAGCGTGGTACTCGCGCAGCTTGTCGTTACTGTCCGTCATTTCTTTACCTCGATCACTTCCGCGTCGATCGCGTTCGATTTATCCATGCCCAAGTCGCGCGCCAGTTGCGCCGCGTGCGCGCGCAGTTCGTCGTCGGTGCGGGTGTCTGTGATGGTGTGCTCGTGCTTATGCCGAATTTCGCCGGACACTTTATGGTCTTGAAGATGGCCGGCGATCTTTGACTTAATCTCGATGCACCGCACGAGCCCAATAGGACTCTTGTTGTCTTTCGAGAATTGCATCGCGTCATTCAGTTCGGTGAATGTCTCCCGGATTCCGTAAGACAGTTTCGTCGCAAGGCTTCGGCGAATGTGCGCGAGTGCGATCTGTAACCGCCTGTTTCGCGCCAGTGGGTTTTCGTATGCGTACCCAGCGGCACGCGCCGCCCGAGCGGCCACTCCGTGCTCCATGTAGCTTGAGAGGAAGGCAAACTCCTGCGGGTCCAGTTCATCGAGCGCCTTCCGCACATCCTCGTCTAGCAGGTCAGGCAGGGCGGCCAGTTCGCGCGGCTGTTCGGGTTGTGACACGCTGGGTTGCTCGAAAAAATTGGCAAACGGATCGACCGCAAGAGATTCAGGCGTGTCTAGGCCGAGCATATCGGCCAAGGTGGGGGCATCGGCTGCCGCCGGCTCGTCGTCATCGAGTGAGGCGAGAAAATCATTTTTGGCGTCGTTCAATTCAAAAATTCCTGTATGGTCTTGCGGGTGCGTGATACACGATCGCGCGCGGCATCGGCGCTACAGCCCAGCGCGCGGCCGATCTCGGGGAAGCTGCGCCCGGCTGCGCACAGCTTGATCGCGTCGTGTTGTTTGTCGCTTAACTGATCGCAGGCGCGCAGGATGTCACGCGCATGATCCGTATTTGAATCGTGCCCGACTTCCATGTCGGAGATGTTTTCAAGCCAGCCGTGCGGATGTCCTTCATCGTCGGCGCCAACGTCCACCAGATGTCCTTCTGGTCGGCGCTTCGTGTGCCGCAAGTAATCAAAAGCCGTGTTTCGCATGATCGTGTTAATCCAGCCTTGCAGGTTCTGCCCGTTGAACGTGTCGTATTTTTGCCACGCCTTCAGCAGCGCGACTTGTGCCACGTCCTCGGCCGCATCGCCAACGATGCTCCGCGCGATTCGCACGAGCCGCGGCCGGTGCTCGCGCGCGATCTGCTCAAAGTCGGACATTCGCGCGCACGAGGGCATGCTGGTCTGCCGTGATCTCAGCCAGTGGCCGCGTCGTAAGATGTCTTTTGTAGCCATCGGCGGCTTCGCCCAGCAGCACGCGCAAGTTGCCCCGAATCGCATCGAGGCCGATATACTGGACTGCCGGCCCCATGAGCGCCGCCAAAAGCGCGGTCTGGTGCTCGATGTCGCGTAGTGCCTCGGCCAGTTCCACCAGCGCCGCATCAGCGCGGGCGCCTGCTTGCTCCCGGCGAGCGGCGATCTCGTCCACCTGCCGCCACACTGCGGCATCGACCGCACGTTTCTCCGCTGCTTGGGCGTCGGCCAGTCGCCGCGATTGGCGGTCCAGCACGATTTCGAGGTCGCGTAACTCATCCTTGAGGCGCCGCGCATCCTGGCGTGCCGTGTCGCGTGCTTCGGCGGCCTCGACCATGCCATCGGCAAGGGCCAGCAGTGCGCGTTCCTCGCCGGCCAGTGCCTCGTCGAGCTGTGATCGGGTCTTACCGATGCTTTCCTGAGTCGTGGTGATATGGGCGCGCGCTTCGGTTGTTGAAGGCGTGCGGCTGATAAAGCTGATTACCCGCCCGGTAAGGGTGGGCTGTTCGGGTCGTATTTTTGCCATCGGGTCGGTTCCTTTCGTTGTCTCAATAACTAGACGACGGCGGGGGCTGAAACCGAAGGCGTGCGTTTTGATGTCCGGCGAGGGGCTGCCGGCGCCAACTCTGCCAGCCACCGGGCGATATCCGAATGTCGCCAGGCGATCTTGTTGCGCGACAAGGCAATGCGTTTCGGAAATTTCTTACGCTGCTCCCACCGGAAAATTGTCACGTAGCTGGCGTCGATGCCGAACAGCGGCTCCAACTCGTCAAATTTGACCAGGCGGTCGTGATCGTGGAATGCTCTCGCGTCTGCCGAATCCGTACCTGCATCCATTGAGTATCCTCCGCGCAGTGCGGTGTGTTGACGCCCTAATCATGGTTGAAGGGTGCGCGTTGGCATAAGGTTGCAAAGTGTTGTTGCTTGTGGGCTTAAAAAAATCAGTTGCTCTAAAAAATTAATATTTGCATTCAAGGGTTTTCGGTTGTGCTTTTTGCCGCAGGTCGCAAAATTTACGAAGGGGAGCGGGTCGCGCGAAAGGAAAACAAAACTTTTTGAAGTGGAGGGGCTGCGCGCGGGGCGAACACATGCGTATGTGGGACCTAGGCTCTTCACGTTACCGGACGCAATCGGCCCCCCACCCCCCTCGATTTGAGAATCAGACTTTTTTAACCTTTCCTGCCTGGGAAATATTTGACGGTCGATCTGGGCGGGCTCGCTTTCGACGCCAGATGCGCCGGCACGATCGACGACGGAGCGAGGGCACGATGGTCGAGGGCACGACGGTCGAGGGCACGATGGTCGAGGGCACGACGGTCGGTGTTGACAACATACAAACGAACGTATAGATTTGTAGTCGGTAGGCAATCCCGCCCACCAATAACGAGGAAACACCATGAAAACCCGATATATGCACACAGTAAACGGGCAACCGGCCGCACTCCGCTCTTGTGGCTGGATATGCAAGGCAAGCCGCAACATCAAACTGGCGGCCAGTCTGAGACAGATACAGGCAGATCAGCGGGCATCCGCGGCACGCCTGGGCAAGATGGGGGTACGCCAGGCGATCAGCCAGCTTGGATACCTGCAAGTAGCCGTTTAGCTATCCCGAAGCGCGCTGATTGCCAGTGCGCTTCGGCGTGGCGTAACTGTTGCCGATTTCACAACGCGATGCGGAAGCGGCAACACGTGCGCGGGGTACTGACCTACGCATTTAAAAGGGCGGTTTTTGGCTTGTGACCATAGGGGGAGGCGAATTGAAAAACGGCAACACGGTTACAGAACGGTTACGCGTTTGCCGCTATGTTTAAAGCCACTGTAACCGTTGTAACCGTTGTAACCGTTTTTAAATTAAAGTTAAGGTAAATATATGTATGTCGTCAGCACCGCCAGCCCATCTGCCCCGCGCCAACTCGCGCAGGCCATGGTAAAACGGCAACACGGTTACAATTACAAAAAACACCCGCATTTATAGCGTAAAATCTGTATCCGTTCTGTAACCGTTGTAACCGTTTAACGATACCGATCCATGGCGGATGCAGATAAGAGACAAGGGAGGCGCGGCGGCGAGAGCTGGCGCCCTTTGCTGTTGGCGGCGCTGGCCTCCCTGGTGTTCTGGTTGCTGTTGACTTGCTACCTGATCTGCTAGCCGGCGCGCCTCAGCAGCACCGCGCGCCCTGCGGCGCCGATTTTAACCGTATATCCCAAAGGAAAAAGCGACAATGAAAACAATTCGGCAGAAAATATCTACCCCGCCCACAGGAAAAGCAGCGGCGCATCCTGACTTGAGCGGAATCGACGCCAAAAACCGAAAGTTTGTGGCTTACTATCGCGTGAGCACGGCCAAGCAAGGCCAATCGGGGCTCGGCCTCGATGCCCAGCGGGAAGCCGTCATGCAATACCTGAACGGCGGGCGCTGGGAACTGCTCAAGGAATTCGTTGAGATCGAGACGGGGCAGGGCGCCAACGCGCTGGATCGTCGGCCGGTCCTACGCGAAGCGATCAACTACGCCAAGCGCCACAAAGCCACCCTCGTCATCGCTAAACTCGACCGCTTGGCGAGGAACGTCCGGTTCCTAGCCGGCCTTATGGAGCAAAAAGTTGATTTTGTTGCGGCTGATCTCCCTTTCGCTGACAAGTTTATGCTTCACATACACGCAGTATTCGCCGAGCATGAACGGGACCGCATCAGCGAACGCACGAAAGCCGCTCTTGCCGCGGCCAAGGCGCGGGGAAAGAAACTCGGAAACCCAAATTTGCGAATAGACAACAAGAAGCGCCGGCAGCAGGCGGTACAGTTCGCAAAGACGCTCCGCCCCACCCTGCGGGCGTTCTTGGCGCAAGGGATGTCACAGAGACGCGTGGTCGATGAATTAAACGCGCTCAAGGTGCAGGCGCCACGAGGTGGAAGCTGGAAGCTCGTGCAGTTGCAGCGGGTTCTAAAACGGCTCGATATGTCGCCGCCGGCTGCGTTCCGGTGAATGACGACAGTGCTGTTGCTTGTGCCGGCCTACCCGGGAAGCGGTTTCGCGCGATACGAAATTGATTGGCTGATTTTAAATTGCAGAGGATCATCTTCGTCGTACACTGAAAATCCGCCGTTAAACGAGCAGTAGTAAACGGCGGCCGTATGGCCGCATTTTTTGATTGCTTGCACCCTGTCCCACGCCAAATCGGCGTCCGGGTGCGTACCTTCGCCCATGAGACGCCACAGGCGCTCTACACTTACCGCGTATTGCTGCTTCGCTTTTTTGCTCACTGGCTGTTCCCTCGGAGGTTTTCGCGCGAAACTATACAACACATCTCGCGGGCGGCAAATTGGGCTGCGCTACGTCGGCCACTCAACCTCATCCCCGATGAAGTGGTTCCATGCGGCCCGGCACTCCACCAGCTCGGGCAACGTATACACCCGCATCAGTTCGTCGCCGCGGCGCCGTTGCACGCGAACTGCTCCCGGCGCGCAGCGTTTCAACAACCATCCGAACGCGCGCCCGTCTGGCGCCCATGAATGGATGTTCCGATCCTTGCTATAACGTCGGAACGCCGATCTAAACCGCTCGGTTTCGACTTCCTGCGGCCAGTCGCCGCCGAAGTCGCTGCCGACGATCTGCCCTTCGGACAAACACTCATACCACCAAGATTCGAGCGGCTTCAGGCTCTCGTGTTTCTGATCCAGCAGAGCGGCTGTTTTAGGCGCGGCGTTCACGTCTACCGTACTCAAATCGAAGTCCAGCAGGTAGCGCAGCAGCAGCCCGTAGCCTTCGCCGCCGTCCGCCGCCATGCCGTCCTTCATCTCTTGAAAGAAGGCGCGGTCCTGCCGGCGCCCGTTGCCGACGTGAAACACGGAGTAGCGTCGTTCATCGACTGAGGCCGGCACAAGGTGCCCGTCGTTCCCCAAGATCACCACGCGGGTCAAATTCTCGGCGGGGTAAGGCTCGAAATTTTTTAATTCAATTATGTGCTTCTGGCCCGTAATGAGGGCTTTTAGTTTTCCCTCCATGCGTCGGTCGCCGGCCCAAAAAGTTTCATCCAGACCCAGCAGCAAGCACCGCTCCAAATGGGAATTAAAGTTCCCGACGACATAGCGGTCGTCTGCCGTGACCATAGCGTGCGCCCCCAGCAGATCACACACGCGCTCGATAAGGGCGTTCTTGCCCGTCCCTTTCTCACCGTACAGGCAGAGCGCCACGAAAGGCTTGTCGTAAGGACGCTGTAGTAGATGACCGAACCATCCTGTAATCCAGCGGGCGTGCTCATCGTTGCCCCCGGCGACGTTCTCGCGGAGATGATCTTTCCAGGCTTCCACCGCCGCGCGAGCGCGAGGCGAGCCGGTGCTTTTCGGTTCGACAGCGAAGCCGCGGAACAGGTTGTAGTATCCTGCGGGCGCCTTGCGCCCTGGCATAAAGCGCATCCCTGAATACGATCGGCGGGATTTGTCGCGCATCCATTCCTGTGTGACCGGCACGCTTTTTTTGCCGGTCTGCATGAGCCAGGCGGCGTGCTTGTCGTGGAACGCTTCTTTTCTGAGTATTTCGACGGTCGGTTGCCCACGTTCGTCGGTTGTATCCCACAAGATCGCGGATCGACCCTTAATTATCACAAAAGCATGCTCGCGGTTTAATTTTGCGAATGGATGCAGATCCTCGCCGTCGCTCTCGGTCCGATCCACCGGCTCGAATTGCACCTCCGGCGCCGCCGCTCCCGGCGTTTCTTTACCGTACCGATAGGCGTTTGCCACCTTCACGGCCAGATCATCGTCCCGCCACGGCGGCGTGCATCGTTCGTTCCAGTGTTCGATCAGCAGCGCCAGGGCATCCGCTTCTGATACGCCAAAATCCTTCAGCCGGGCGGCCACGGTGAATGCCACTTGATCGCCGCCGCTGCCCTCGACCGCCAGCAGCGCGCTGCCGGTCAGGTATTCGATCGCGCGCTTGCGTGCCCGCGGTGCGTCGATATGCGCGACCGTTGCGCTTGGGCGCGGCTTTTTCTTCTCGGCCGGCGCGCTGCACAGCTCGACGAGCCAAGCCGGCGCCTCGGCGATCGGCGCGGAGTTCTTCCAGACGTACTCACCTTGGTCGGTCGTGCTGCCCGGTGCGACGACGTAACCGTGATGCCCGCGCACGTCTACACCCGGCGCCAGCTTGGAAGCGCTATTAGCTGTCGGTCGACCGCTGGTATAAAACAGATGAAACCCGCCGCTGGGCGTTTTGGCGGTCAGAGTTTCGGGGATGCCGCCGTGCGGTTCCGCCAGCTTGCGCAGCTCGGCAAGCCCGTCTTTTCCGTTCTTCCGGTCAAGGTCGATCACGAGCATGAATCGGTCGGTTTTCCCGTCCCACCATCTTGTCGTGCAAACGCCTACATTGTGCGACTGGCCCCAATCCGTAACAGGGCAAGACCACCAGGCTTTGATCTGCTTCGGATCCCGGGTCGCCTTCTCGGGCCATGCGTCGATCCGGGGTGTTTTGCCGTCACACGGGAACACATAAAGGCCGCGCTCGGCGAGCGCCAGGACGTGCTCTAGCTTCGAGCCGGTGGCGGGTTTGGTAATTGCTGCCTGATTCATGCGAAAATCTCCGGCGTTGTTCATGGTCCGTTTTGGCCGCCTGGTGTGGATGGTTCCCGAATATCGAGCGCCAGTGTCAGCAGTTTGTCAGCCAGCTCCCCGAGCTTGCGCGCCAGGCGTAGCCGCCGGGCGCACGTGTCCGCGTTCTCGACGGCATAACTGAGCGTTTCGAGTTCGTTTGCCAGCCGGTCGAGCTGTTCCGCGTTGGTATCTTGTCCCATACCATGTAGACGCCAAGCAGGGGCAAAACCGCAGGCGTCAAAGGGCCGCTATTTTTAGGTTAATGCACCCACAGCTTTTCGGTTTCGTACTCGTAAGCAATAACGGCTTGCCCCTCCGGTGGCGCCCGCCACTCCACGCGGCCCTCAACAACGACGGCGGGCGTGAAGCCCGAGTATTGCAAGCAAACGACCGCAGAAGTGCCGAATACGGTGTCGACCAACATACGCACCGTGCCGCTTTCGGGACCGGACTCGTCTATGAGTAACCGGCTACCTAGTTGCAGGAAGCGAACCGGATCGCGGACGATGGCGCGGTGCAAATTAACTGCACGCCTTACTTCGTCGCCGACCAGCGAGTGCCCCCCTTGGCCGAGGGGGCCGGCGGGCTGTACTGCGGTTCCTGTGGCTCTTTTCATTTGTGCTATTCGGGCAATAGGTTTGACGTAAGTTCAGCGGCTTAGCTGTTTCGTGCTCATTGTTGAGTAGCACAACGACTGCCGAAGTTTGCCATATCCATTAGTGTGTTACCTCGATTAGAATTACTCCCTACGAACCTGAGGGTCGGGAGTTCGAATCTCTCCGGGCGCGCCAGACAGCAAACGGGGCCCCTTTGGCCCCTTTTTGTTTGTTTCACCTTTGTTTTCATAACACGAGTTTTCATGAATCTTAAAATAAACAGGCACTTTCACGTGTCTGGCACAGTACTTGCAAAATCCTGCTAAGTAACCGTTAGTTTAGTTAAGGCCATGCATGACGGTGGCCTTGCGTTAAACCCGAATTGGATTGTTCACGACAGAGTGAACAGGTTCGCCAGGTTAGCGCAGCTAAACGGAGCCTTTGTAAAGGATTGACAGAGCCGCTCTTATGATTCGATTGTTCAAGCACTATGTGCCGTTGCCGCTTTTCCTCATGGCTGTTACCGAGGCAGCGGTTCTCTTTGGTTCCATGTACGCCGGCGCGTCCCTGCGTTTTCTCTGGGAAGATGTCGGCGACATCAGGTTAATCGGCCCCATTTTCCCTCGCGCCCTGGTTTTCACCGCTGTCATGCTCAGCATCCTGACCGCTTTCGGGTTGCATCAGCGCGATGTCCGGGTGGAGGGACAATGGGGCTATCTCGTCCGGTTTTTCGCCAGCTTTGCCGTCGGTTTGGTGGCAATGCTGTTGATTTTCTATGTCGTCCCGAAACTGCATCTTGGTCGTGGTGCTTTTGCCTTGGTGTTTCTGTTTGCCTTCGTGGGCACGGCGCTGGCCCGCCTGATTTTTGTGCGGCTGTTCAAGCTGGACGCGATGCGCCGACGCGTATTGCTATTGGGCGCTGGCAGCCGTTCCGCCAGAGTCGAGGGGCTGGAGCGCGACGAGCAGGGACACCGCAAATTTAATCTTGTGGGGTGTTTGCCTCTCACCAATTCGGAATGTTGCCTCGACCGGACCCGGATACTGCATGACAAGGGCACCATACTTTCTGTTGCCAAGAAGTACAAAATTGATGAAATCATTGTAGGTGTGCGTGAGCGGCGGGGCGGCGGATTGCCCGCGGATCAGTTGCTGGAATGCAAATTGGCGGGTATCGAGGTCGTTGATCTGCCTTCCTTCTACGAGCGTGAGACGGGACAGATTCAGGTTGAATCGCTGAATCCAAGTTGGATGATTTTTTCCGATGGATTCAAACGGAGTCCCTTCAAGGATCTTACCAAGCGCACATTTGATGTCGCGGCAAGTGGCGGATTATTGTTGCTTACGCTTCCCGTGATGCTGGCGACCACCTTGCTGATCTGGCTGGAAAGCGGCAGCCCGATTTTTTACCGCCAGGAACGCGTCGGCGAACTTGGGCGCATTTTTCGTGTGCTGAAATTCCGTAGCATGCGCCAGGACGCCGAGCGCGATGGCGTGCCACAGTGGGCGAAAAAGCAGGATGCCAGAGTGACACGCGTCGGGCGGATCATTCGAATATTGCGCATCGATGAGCTGCCACAGGTTTTCAATGTATTCAGGGGCGATATGAGTTTTGTCGGACCGCGTCCGGAAAGGCCCTACTTCGTGGATGATCTCGCCAAGAAAATTTCCTACTATCCATCAAGGCACACGGTCAAACCGGGCATCACCGGGTGGGCCCAGATACGCTATCCCTATGGAGCCACCGTGGAAGATGCGCTGCAGAAACTGCAATACGATCTTTATTACGTGAAGAACCATACTTTGTTCCTGGATCTGATTATTCTATTTCAGACCGCGCAAGTAATTCTTTTCGGCAAGGGTGCTCGCTGAGTCTGTCGATTGGATGCGAGTCAATTTCTGACCCGGAGCGGGTTGTACTGCGCCTCATGCCATCTCGTCACACGATCTTTTTCGAAGTACACCCGGGAGAGACCGTAATCCCATACGCTTCCGGCATCACGGTCGGGCTTTCCCTGCGCGACCAATACCTCATCTTTTGTAGAGCCACGCCCAAAAAATCCTGTGTTGGCCTTTTCCAATCCAGGGAAAATATCGACTTGCAGAGGATTGTCGGTGTTTTCATCCCAGTGAAATACCTTACCCTTGGCAAAGTAGACCTTTGAGTTGCCGTAGTACCAGACATCATTCTCGGTCTTTGTGGGCACACCCTGGATGGCATACACCTCACCCAGGGAGGAGCCGATTCTGAAATACTTCTCAGCCGGTATTTCTTCCGATGAAGACTCTTCATGACCGCTATTCGGCTCCGGGTCGTCGTTTACTTCCGTCGAATGGTGATATTCCTGGGGGCTCCACGGGACTATTTGCCAGATAAAGTAGATGGATCCGAGGAGCGCCAGAGCGGCAAGGACACGGGCTCGTCGCTTGGACAGTTGGAATTTTGGGGTCCTGGCTGAAGGCGCCACGGAAGCGGGCTCATGAAACTGGATGTCGGCAGGAGGACCTTCTGCCGGCGTAACGTGACGACCACGATCTTCGATAACCGGTGGTAGTTGTTCCTCAAGGGGCAGCGGCAGCGCACCGAACTTCTTGTAATAATCCGCGAGTTCCTTGTAGGACTGGGTAATTTCCTTGGTTTTTTCCTCGGCCTGTTTTTTTTGGCGTACATTTTGCTGAAAACGGTCAGGATGCCAGACATTGACCAGTTTTTTATAGGCTTGGCGCAGCTGCTTCCAGCTGGCCCCGGGCTGGATGCCGAGTATGCGATAGTTCTTCAGATAATCTTCGGTCATGGCTGCTTTGTTTGCCTGAATTTCAGCCTGCGGACACGCAGGCTTTGTGCCACAGGCCGTGAGATTCCGGGCTGAATTGCAGGGTTGCTGTATTTATGGCGTGCTGTAATTTCTTGATTATAAGTGCAGGTAGAGAGTTTTTCCCACTATCGCCGATCACCTAACCCATCAGAAGTTCAGGGATAACCTCATGTTTCGCTATGAGATTTAATCACGGCATTATACGGCAGCTCACATTTATCCGGAATAAATGTATAATCGCAAAGTCGTTTGTGGAGCGGTAGGACAGGATGCGGCATCATCGTTTATTGGTGGTGAATCTACCGGTTTGTACTGGCCGGCAAACAAACTGACGATAGAATCGCCCTCGCAATACCAAAAAACAACGCGCTAAAGGTGGACTAATCAACTCGGGGTATCAGGCCAGTTCACGGCGATGTTGTTTGTTGAGTTTTTTGAAGAAATAAGCAGGTAAAAATGAATTTGCTTCGTATTGTTTCAGCATTGTTGGCAGGGATGATTTTACTGGTTTCGGGTTGCGCATCAGTACCGGATACCGGAGAAGGGAAGGAGGAGGCGAATCGGTTTACTTCTTACGTGGAAGGCGATTATCGTATCGGCGTAGACGATCGTCTGCAGATAACGGTATGGCGCAATCCCGAATTGTCTTTGACCGTGCCGGTGCGCCCGGACGGTAAAATATCGGCACCCTTGATTGGTGACGTTCAGGCCGGTGGCAACACGCCGACGCAGGTCGCCGCCATCATCAAGGACAAGTTGTCGGCGTATATCCGTGAACCGAATGTTGCTGTTATTCTGACGGAGTTGCGCAGCCATGAGTTTCTTTCTCGTGTGCGAGTAACGGGAGCTGTCCGTACCCCGCGTTCCATGCCCTATCGTCCGGGTATGACGGTGCTTGATGCTGTGCTTGAAGCAGGTGGCGTCAATGATTTTGCCTCACCGAATCGCACCAAGCTTTATCGCAAGGGAAAAACAAAAACCGATGTGCTCGAAATCGATCTCACCGATATTCTTACCAAAGGAAAGCTCGAATCCAACTTTGAGCTGAGGCCCGGCGACGTGGTAACGGTTCCTGAAAGACTTTTCTAGGTTGAGGATGATGCCATGAGTCTCCGCCCAGAACAGATTTTGAAGTTGCTGGCCAACGAAGCCTTTCATTATCGGAAGGTGCTGGTGATCGCTTTTTTTGCCATTAATCTTGCCATGTTAGGCTTGGGCCTGATCTGGCCCAAGGGCTTCACCTCCACCACCACCATTCTGGTGGAAGACAAGAAAATCATTCAACCGTTGATGCAGGGCGCAGCCGTCGCCACGGAAGTCACGGATCGCTCCCGATTGGCACGGGAAGTAATCCTTGGCCGGAAAGTCATGAATCAGGTCCTGGAAGATGCTGGCTGGATGAAAACCAATCCGACGCCCACGGAGCAAGAAAAAATCATCGAGAGAATCACCAAGCGCACGACCATTACGGTTGTCGGCAAGGACATTATCAAAATCGAATACAAAGACGACGATGCGCAGCGTGCTTTCACGACCACGAAAAAATTCGCCGATCTTTTTATTTCTGAAAGCCTGGGCGCCAAGATTGACGAAAGCAAAGCCGCTTTCGACTTTATCGACAAGCAGACACAGGAATATCATGACAAGCTTCTCAGGGCTGAAGAACAGCTGAAGGAATTTCGCTCCGCGAATCTGGATGCCCGGCCGGGAACCGACGCTGATATCAGTTCGCGACTCAATACGCTGCAGACAAAAATCGAACAGTCAAGTCAGGACCTCAAGGAAGCCGAAGTCAAAAAATTCTCGCTGGAAAAGCAGCTCTCCGGCGAGGCGGAAGTGGCTACGACCTTATCCCGTGAAGGTCAGTTCCGCTCGCGCATTGCGGAACTTCAGTCTCGGCTCGAGACCTTGCGCCTCAGCTATCACGACAACTATCCCGATGTCATACAGGTCAAGCATCAGATCGTGGACCTGAATCAGGCTATTACCGAGGAACGGCAACGTCGTGATGCCGCCAAGGTCAGCGGCAAAGTGATCATTGATGAAGGCGTGATCAATAATCCGATGTACCAGCAGCTCAAGCAGGAGCTTTCCCAGACGCGTGTCAATATTGAGATGCTCGCCGCCCGCATCGGTGAGGCCAAGCGGCAGTTGCAGCAGGAACTGGAACGAGGGCGGCGCGTGCACGGCGGCGAAGCAACCCTGGCCGAACTCACGCGTGACTACCAGGTTAACCGCGATATCTATCAAGACCTGCTGAGACGCCGTGAGAATGCCCGCGTTTCAATGAACCTGGACAAGGAAAGACAGGGCCTCTCGATCAAGATTCAGGAGCCAGCCACACTGCCGTTGTCGCCGAGTGGCCTGCGTTTTCTTCATTTTGTCATTGGCGGTCTGGTGCTGGGTGTGTTGTTGCCCTTGGCAATACTTTACGCGATACATCAGGTGGACCCGCGATTGCGCATCGGCTCATTGATTTCAGAGAAACATAAGATCCCGTTATTGGCCGTGGTACCTCATTTATCTGCCCCTGCGGAAACACAGGCGGTGCGTCGCGAACTGGCATGGCTTTCGCTGATGGTGAACGGCACCATTCTTGTTGTGCTCGTCACAGCAGCATTGCGTGTTGCAAAGGTTTTCTGAGATGAGCAAGATCGAAAAAGCACTGAACAAGGCCCGCACCACGGGTAGCCTGCGGATAGTTTCACCGCAGCCCCAGCCGGTATCGCGCGAGAAGGTTAGCGATGACGCATCCACCGCGAGCCATGTGACGGCACTGATCGAACAGCGTGCCAGCTCGAGCGAGGCCATTGCCCGAATGGAGGAGAAGGCGCCGCTCAGCAAACAGGCACTGTCCCATAATCGCGTTATCTATCCAGAGCTTGGTGACAATGCTACGGTGCGTGCGTTTCGCGAGATTCGAACCAAGATTATTCAGAAAGCCCAGGGCCGCAACTGCGTCATCATGGTTACCTCGGTTTCCAGTGGTGGCGGAAGCAGTTTTGTCTCGCTCAATCTGGGGGTAGCGTTTGCCTTTGACGCCGGAAAGACGTCGCTCCTGGTGGATTGCAATCTGAAGAATCCCTCGCTGCATCGTCTTTTCGGACAGGGTTCCTTTCGGGGATTAACGGATTACATGGAAAATTCGGAGATGGATATAGCCGACATCATTCATCCCGTGGGCATTGAGCGACTTCGCGTCATCCCTTCCGGCGGCAAGCGTGAAATTCCTGCCGAGTATTTTACGTCCCTGAAAATGAAACAGCTTCTGGAGAACATCAGACAGCGTTACCGGGAGCGGTATGTTCTCATTGATGCGCCTCCCATGACAGAATCGGCGGATACGCAGATCCTGGCTGAATTGTGTGATTTCGTGGTGCTGGTGGTGCCCTATGGCCGCGTGACGGATGCTCAGATTAATACTTGCATCAAGGCCATCGATGACAAGAAGCTGGTGGGTGTCGTGTTCAACGACGAGCCCGCTCTCCCGGACTTTCGCTGGTTGGATATGCTGAAGAATCCGTTTGCCGCCATCAGGGAGGTTATTTCCCGCCCGGTTAACCACAGGAACAAAAAGGTAAAATAAAAAATGCAATCATTCACAATTGGGGGAGTCGCCAGCAAGCGGCTGGTATTGATTGTACTTCTGGCCGGTGCCGTATCAGCGGTCCAGGCGGGTGATTTTGCCTATGGGCTCGGCTACACGGCAACACGTAGCGATAACATTACTCGCGCCCCCTCGAATGAACGCAGTGATACGGTTCATTCCTATTTGGCCGGCTTTGCTTATCAGGAGCGCACTTCGGAGGTCGTAGCCCGAATACTGGCCCTGGCTGAATACCACGATTACCAGAACGATACTTTTAGCGATGAGGGTGTATACAACCTCAATTCCTCCCTTTTGTGGACTATATCGCCGCAGCGTTTTACCTGGACCGTGGAGGATGTCTACCAAGAAACACAAATCACCAACACGACAGCGGATACGCCATCCAACCGGACCAATGTAAACGTATTCAGTACCGGCCCGGATTTTTACCTGCGGTTCAACCCGGTGCACACACTTGCCCTTGGCGCGCGAGCTGGGAATGTCAGCACGGGGCGGGCCAATGCAGATAACGATCGTTTCAGCAGTTCGGCCAGTTGGTTGTACCAGGCCAATTCCACTTCCGTATATTCAGTCAATTTCCAGCTGCTAGATGTGAATTACGACGATTCGACGCTTAATAACGACTATACCCGTCATGATGTCTTTGCCCGCGCCGAGTACCGTCCGTCGCGCTCACAATACGTCATCGATCTTGGCACCAGTAAAATCAGCCGGGATCGGGGCCAGGATTTGGACGGAACGCTGGCCAGGCTTTCCTGGGTCCGCCAGCTGACAACGGAATCCAGCTTCGGAATGTCTGCCAGCGGGGAATTTTCCGACACGGGGGCGGACGTCCTGTCCGCCTCGACCGCGACGGCATCATCCACAGGGTTGCCTGTGTCAACATCGACCAGCCAAACATCCGATGTCGTCACCAGCGACGTTTACTATGCCAAGCGTGGAAGTATCTTTTATAACCGTCGTGGTTCCTCGTTTGCGATAGACTCCTCAGCGTATACCCAAGAGCTTGATTTCGAGACCACCCCGCAAGACCGGAAAGAAAACGGTGTACGCCTGCAGCTGGACTTTTTCTATTCCGGTGCGACGACAGTCACGTTGTTCACGGAGCAGGCGCGAATCCAGTACCAGAATTTCGTCCGGGAAGACACCGACCGTGATTCCGGTCTCCGCCTCGGCTATCGCGTGAACAGGACAGTCAGTCTAGGATTGGAAGGCCGCCGCACTGATCGTACCAGTACCATTTCAGTCGTGGAATACGAGGAAAATCGGGTATTCCTTTCAGTTCTGTACAGCAGCAGCCCGCTGTTTACTCCGATCTCCACGAGGTAACGCGTTAATGTACCTTGAGTATTTCAAGCTGAAAGAATTGCCGTTCCGGCTTACGCCGGATTCGGATTTTCTTTACATGAGCGGTGCGCATTCCCGCGCCAAGGCCTACATGGATTACACCGTGTGGAACCGTGAGGGGTTTGTCGTTATCACCGGTGAAATCGGTTGTGGCAAGACCACGCTAATTCAGAAATTGCTCTCCGAGCTGGATGAGAATGTTGTGGTGGCAAAGATATTCCAGACCCAGCTCGATGAAGTCGAATTTCTGCAGTCAGTGCTGGTTGAGTTCGGCCTCAACCCTTTCAATGCCAAGAAGGTCGAACTGATTGACATGCTTAATACCTTTCTGGTCGACAACTTTCTTCAGCTCAAGCAGCTGGTGCTGATTGTCGATGACGCGCATAACCTCAGCCTCAAGGTGCTGGAAGAGATCCGGATGCTGTCGGGACTGGAGACGCGCAAAGAGAAGGTGTTGCACGTGATTCTCGTGGGACAACCTGCCCTTACCGAATTGCTTGACACAGCGGAGATGGAGCAGCTGACGCAGCGCGTACGACTGCGATACCACATCAAATCGCTGACCGAAAGCGACATGCATGACTATATTCATCACCGCTTGCGCATCGCCGGTGCTGCGAAACCTGAAGAACTCTTTACGCCAGACACGTTTCCCACCATCTATAAATACACCGGGGGTTTGCCACGACTTATCAATACCCTGTGCGACACGGCCATGACTTGTGCGTTTGCTGACAACGTGCACACCGTTTCGATGAGTGTTTTGAATACGGCCATCGAGGAGCTTCAGTGGCTGCCCTATGCCAGACGGATCAACAAGCGGCGCACGGAGATCAGCACTTCCGGTGGCAGCGAGGCGCAAGGCCTGCTGCGTGACAATACCCGCGCATTGGCGAATATCGGGCAGCAGCTCAGCAGGCTGGATAATCTCGCCCCGGCGCTATCTTCGATTGCAGGAAAGATGGGAAATATCGAGACGTTACTCAAGCGTATTAGCGATTCGCTGGAGACAGGAAAGCCGACCATGGAGGATGCTGCTTCCAAGCGCGTCAGAGAACGCTGATTTCATCCCCGAGCTGGCTCATGCGTTGTTTTACAGAGACAGCTGCTGCCGAGTTATTTTCTTATCAGGTGCCCAGCCTGTTTTTTATCACTCCAGTAACGGGTCAGGTAGCCTCGCCGATTCCAGCATTACGTTTCAGCCTGATTCCGGCTTCACGTTCTTTCCAGTCAGATCCCTGATCGTGGGGAAACAAATCACCTTGTCTGTGGTCGATGCGCCCGAAGGTTTGGCGGGCTTGCGGGAGGAATGGAACCGAATACTGGACGAGTCGCGTGCGCGGAGTATATGCCTGCGTTGGGAATGGCTTCATACCTGGTGGGAAATATTTCACAACAGCGGCATAAAGCCCCATGTGTTGTTGGTGCGGGACGGTGGCAGGCTGGTCGGTCTGGCGCCTTTTTATCTACAGGTTCAGAAAAAACTTGGCCTGCTCAGGATTCGCACGCTGCGTTTTCTTGGAACCGGCGAACCGGAATGGGAGGAAGTGGCGTCTGAGTATCAGGATATTGTCGCGTTGGATGGTTATGAGCAAGACGTTGCGACGGCTGTTTGGCACCATTTGCGCGACAGCAAGTCCTGGGATCAGCTGGTATTCAACGATGTGCTGGATGAGTCGCTGCTTCTGACAACGTTGCGGCGTATCCTGCTTCGTGAAAAATATTCCGTGGTCGTTGAAAGAGTGGGGATCCGTTACAGTGTCAAAATCCCGCGCTCGTGGCAGGAATATATTTCGATTCTGGATGCAGGGGCTGCCAAGCGTTTACCCTACAAGCGGCGCAAGTTTGAGCGCGCGGGCCAGGTTAATTTTCGGAGAATTATTAGTGTAGGCGAGCTGGATCAGGCCTTTGATGAGTTGATACGCCTGCACGCGAAACGCTGGGCGGCGCGAGGAAGGGAAGGCGTGTTCACCAGCTCGCGCTTTACCGATTTTCATCGACGTCTCGCGCGAATTCTGCTTCCACAGGGCATGCTCAACTTATGTTTCCTGTCGCTCGATAATGTGAATATCGCCGCACTTTACAATCTCCGTTATGCGGGCACTGAATATTTTTATCAAGGCGGTGCCGATGTCGAGCTGGCTTCCAAACACTCACCTGGCGTGATCGCGCATGTCTATGCCCTCGAGGCGGCAATTGGGGAAAAACTCGACTGCTATGACTTTATGAAGGGCGGAACCGATTCTTACAAAACAGAATTTGGTTGCCAGGAGAGCCCAATGCAAGACATGCGTGTATTTTCCAATAATCTTCGTGGAAGAATCCTGGCTATTGAAGCCTGGACGCGTCGTCGCCTGCGGTCATACAGGAAGAGGCATGCGCGCGTCATTGAGACAGAAACTGGCCAGCAAGCGGAATGAGGTTGCGGAAGGGCGTGAGGATCGACCGTAAAAGAACTGTGATATGCTGAAATATATATGCATATATAAACGAATAATCCGGAATTAAAGTAATTCAAAAACATGCTGAGGCATGTTTTTTCAAGTGTTGAGCCTGTCTATTATGAAGAACGCATTTACCATCGACGTGGAAGACTACTACCAGGTGGAAGCCTTTGCCGGCGTGGTGAACAAAGGTGCCTGGGGAGAATACGAGTCGCGGGTGGTCGAAAATACTCATCGGCTTCTGGACTTGCTTGATACGTATTCAGTCAAGGGGACCTTCTTTATATTGGGATATGTGGCACAGCATGAACGCGCGCTCGTTCGTGAAATTGCCGACCGCGGCCACGAGATCGCGTCACACGGGATGAGTCATACGCTGGTATACACCCAGACACCCGAGGTATTCCGCGATGAAACCCGTCGCAGCAAGGCGCTGCTCGAGGAGATATGCCAGCGTCCGGTCATCGGATACCGCGCCGCGACGTATTCAATCACCCGTAAATCGCTGTGGGCGCTGGATATCCTTCATGAGGAGGGATTCCAGTATGATTCGAGTATATTTCCCATGCGCCACGACCGATACGGGATTCCCGATGCGCAACCCTACCCGAACCGCCTGCGCACGCCCGCTGGCTACACACTGGTGGAATTTCCCATCTCCATCTTTCGTTCGGGAGCGGTCAAGCTGCCTGTCGCGGGTGGTGGTTACTTTCGTCTGTTCCCTTATCCTGTCACACGTTGGGGCCTTTCTCGGATAAACCGGTCCGGACATGAATTTGTGTTCTATCTTCATCCCTGGGAGGTTGATCCAGAGCAGCCCCGTATACAGAACGCCGGGGCCATGTCCCGATTCCGGCATTATCTCAACCTGTCGCAGACCCGTCCCCGGCTTGAACGCCTGCTCAGTGATTTTTCCTTCACGACCATGGAGGATGTGCTTCGGACTCAGGCCTTGCTGTAGGCAGTATCTTGAGAAACCGGTAACCATCTTGTAACGGAGCAGATCTTGCCTTCCGATAGCTCGCCGCTGGGGCGATTTTTCAAGCATTCGACGATATACGCGTTCGGCAACTTGCTGAACCGTATTGCCGCGTTGTTGCTGCTGCCGATATATACCAACTACCTCACCGTCGCTGAATACGGCGCGCTCGAGCTTTTCTATGTCATTGCTGCAGTAGTGACGGGTTTTCTTTCCGTGGGTATTGCGCACGCTACCCTGCGTTTCTATTTTGAGTATGAATCCGAGACTGACCGAAATTCGGTAGTGACAACTAACTTGACGGTATCCCTGTTGATCACCATCGCGGGCGTATTGCTGATAGGGCAGTGGCACGAACCACTTGCCCGTTACGCATTTGGTGGCGCGGAATACAGTCGCGGCGTTCAGATTATTCTCGTTACCCTGGTGCTTGAACTTTCTTCCCAGGTGTCCCTGGCCTATATGCGTGCCAAGGAATATTCAAAGCTTTTTGTCGGTATCATGTTTTTCAAGCTTCTCATCCAGCTTGGGGCCAATACGTATTTCGTGGTTTTCCTGGACAAGGGCGTCGAAGGTGTTTTGACGGGGAATCTGATTGCCGTGGCCTTCGGATGGACCTGTCTCACCGCGTTTGTTCTTTCAAAATGCGGGTACCGATTTGAGTGGAGCAAGGCCGTGCCCTCTCTTAAATACAGCTTCCCCTTCCTGCTAAGCACGCTCACGGGCCTGACGTCTTCCTTCGCCGACAGAATCCTCATTGATGCCTTTTTGAGCCTGCAGATACTTGGTATTTATGCGTTGGCTCTCAAGTTTTCAGAGTTGCTGGAAAGCCTGATCGGCGAGCCCTTTAACCGCTCCTACGGAGCCTTCCGGTTTTCCATCATGAAAGATGGCAATGCAGCCGAGATTCAGGCGCGCATCGTCCGCTATTTGCTGATAGGACTGTGCACTACCGGTCTCGGCATCGTTTATTTCGCGAAAGATTTGCTGATTGTCATGTCTGACCCCGCCTATTGGCCTGCCGCCAGTATATTGCCCATCCTGATGGTTGGCGGCCTGCTCAAGGTGCTGAACTATTCGTTTCAAACCGGCATTCTCTATGAAAAGAAGACGCACCATATCTTTCAGATCGGATTGATCGCTGCCTTTACCAGTGTTGTATCGAATTTCCTGTTGATCAATTGGCTTGGGCTGATCGGGGCCTGTTTCGCGCAGGTCCTGACCGCCAGCGTGGTACTGATCGTCACCAACCGGATATCCCAGCGTTATTTCAAGGTTAAGTACGAGTATCGGCAGCTCATGAGAATTGCAGCGGTCACGGTACTTTTTTATCTGCTTTCCGTGCCACTGGATAGTCAGCAGGTTAGCATGGATTTTCTTGTGAAAATCCTGCTATATGTCGCGTTTATGGCCGTGATGTTTTTTTCAGGAGCCTTGCATGCAACGGAAAAGGCCTGGTTACGGTCGACATTGATGCGGTTGATCCAGCGTAAAGGCATCTAAATCACTAAAGTCACCAGGATACCGTTGTGTTGATTATTCTTGTATACCTGACCACGCTCTTCATTGCCCCCCAGCTCTGGATCGAGCCCTTTGTGGACATGCGCATAGACTATTATGTCTACCCGTTGTGGGCGCTCGCGGTTTTTTTCTCCCGGGAAAAAAATCCACTTACCCTGACACCCTTGGACAAGTTTTTCCTGCTGATGCTGCTATGGATCGTCCTGTCCATGGCCGTAAACGGGTTCCATGAGCGCAGCACGGAAATCATCATCAATTACACCAAATGGCTCGTATTGTTCAAGCTGGTTTCCATGACGGTGACATCTGCCGATCGCTTGCGAACGGTGGCACTGATGCTGGTATTTTTCGCCCTGGTTCTCGCGGTGGAGGGCATTGAGCACAAGACCGGTGAGTCGGGCCTGGGCTGGGCCGGTCAGACCCTGGGGTGGATTGACCCGGAAGCCGCGGCCGCGGGTGAACCTGGTCGCACGCGGTGGATCAACATTTTCGATGGTCCCGGTGTATTTTGCGTTGTATACACGGTTGGGTTGCCATTTGTGATGCAGTATGTCGTGACGCCGTTTGGTTTCGGTACCAGGCTCCTTGGCATGGGCCTGGTAGGTCTCCTGCTGGTGGCGATCTACTTCACGGGCTCGCGCGGTGGTTTTCTGACAACGATGGCATTATTCGCGCTCTTCATAGCCGTACGCTACAAGGTTTCGTTGATGAAGATTGCACTTGTGGGAGGCGTCATCGGCGCTGCTTTCATGCTGGCGCCCAGTCACTTGACGACCCTGGACGATTCGAGCAAGTCCACTAAACACCGCGTCGAGATGTGGATTGAAGGTGTCGAAATGGTGCAGCACAACCCCCTGTTCGGGATTGGCAAGGGCAACTTTCTCAAGTACACCAGCAAGCTCATCGCCCACAATTCCAGCATCGAAATTATGGGTGAGACCGGCCTTCCCGGCCTGTTTTTCTGGATTGGTTTGATTTATCTGTCGTTAAAAAACGTGGTGTTTTATGTGCGCGACACCGAGGATGAACGCGACAAGGCCTATGCCACGGCTTTGGGGCTCAGTGTGCTTGGGTATATCGCCAGCTCCATGTTTGTCACGCTCGAATATGAAACGTTCTACTTCCTGCTGGGGCTCTGTGCCGCCCTGGGATTCAGACTGAAGCAGCCAATTGTATTCACGGAAAGGGATTTCTGGGCCATTTCCGGGATGACGGTGGGATGGGGCATACTGATCAAGGCGTTTGTCATTATTTATGCCTGATTCGAAACTGGTGGCGTACTGGACGGCGCGACAATATCCGACATGAGAAAGAAGGAATATCTGGCGAAGGCAATGGCAGTGACAGGTATGCATGGCCTGTCATCCTTTCTGCGCGAGCTGAAACTCGGCGAGCTTCCGATTCTTGCCTATCATCGTGTTTGCGATATCGAAAACGAAGAGAAATTCCCGTTCGATCCCGATCTGGTCAGCGCCTCTCCCGCGGCATTTGCCTGGCAGATGAATTACCTCAAAGAGCGATATCATCCCATCACATTTGAATTTCTCTTGAATGTCCTAGACGACAAGGAGAAACTGCCCCGGCGTCCCGTAATCGTGACCTTCGACGACGGTTACGACGATAATTATGTAAATGCCTTTCCCGTGCTCCGTTCGCTTGAGATGCCCGCCACCATATTCATCTCTACCGGCTATGTTGGCAGCGGCAAGCCATTCTGGTTTGATCTGGTCGCGCATATTCTTTATCACGCTCCCAACGGCACTCTGAATGTTAATGAGCTGGATCTCGCGCTATCTCTGGATTCCGGCGTCGACTCGCGACGTGCAGCAGCAGCTGCCCTTGTCGCAAAACTTAAGCGCGTCAATAATGCGCAGCGACTGAAATGCCTTGGCTGGCTCGAAAGCGAGTTCGCCGGTGCCATGAAAATCAGCGAATTCCGCCTCAGCCGTCCGCTTGACTGGAATCAGATCCGTGAAATGAGTGCCGCCGGCATGGAATTTGGCTCGCATACCGTAAGCCACCCCATCCTGTCTCGACTTGATGCGACGGAACTTCAGCAGGAGCTGACGGAATCAAGGCAGCAGCTTGAGAAGGAATTGGGAAAGGTGGCGCCCGTGCTGGCCTATCCGGTGGGTGGACCCGAGGAATTCAACGACGCTGTAGTGCGCGCGGCAGTAACGGCAGGCTATCGTCTGGGAGCTTCCTACATGCCCGGGGTAAACCGGCTTGGCAGCATGGACCGGTTTCGCCTGCGGCGTCAGCATGTCGAGCGCTACGTGTCTAACGCCTATTTTTCTGGCCTGCTAAGCCTGCCGGAAATATTTCATTAAGGTGTTGTACTGATCAGACCGCCGCGGACGCTGCTGGATGATTGTTTCGTTTCTGCTGGTGCGTAGGGGGCTGCCGGCATGGGGTTTCCCATATACTCCCAAATATAATGTGTCAGTGATCTGGCCTTGCAAAAACCACGTGCCACCCCGGTTTTTTCGCACATCTCTTTCTTGATTCTTTCTTCATTGGGCCAGGGCCAGAGCGGCACTGTGGTTAGTTTGTTAAAGTCAGGATTGCCGTAGCGCGAACCGTCGACGCCATAACGGTAGAGCACGTTGGCGCCGATATCCCCCCCCCGGTAGCCACTTCCTTTCAGTTTGGAACCGGGCTCTATGCGAACCAGATATTTCAGCGAGGGAATCTTGCCGTCGGCGCGTGGGTCGCTTGAAAAGCAGCCGGTGGCGCAATCGTTTTGCCGATAGGCCCCCTGTCCGGCGTTGTACACATTGACATGGCTGAAAGGGTAGCGCGAATTGATGCCATTGCGTGGCGCATCCACCGAAATGACGTTGCGCAAACTGCCGGACGTCAGTGCCGGTGCAATGCGCACGCCATCGCCGCCCAGCGCCCTTACGGTCAGGTTTTCCAGTTCGTTATTGGTTCCGGCACGGGAAAGATTGAACCCCAGATGGGCGGCGTCCCAGGCGACGGCATTGGATATATGAATGGTCGGATCGACGACGCCCTCATGATCGGGTTCCATGTAGTAACCGGTATCGGGCGCGCGCAGCGAAATCGTGCCAAGCCATTCGCTTTGCCCGAATAAATGGGCGCCGCGCGTATGTTGCGCCACGGCGAAATCCGCATAGGGTTCGTCGCCCGGCGCCAGTATGCGGTCCACCACCATGACGTTCTGCAGGGACACGCTGCTTGAATCGTAGACAGTGATGCCGACGTTGGGGTTGGATTCGCCGCGGCAGAATTTCTTGTCGCAGCCGTCGCCGCGGACCAGCACACGCCGCCAGACATTGAAGCGTGAGCGGTAATTAATCGCAATAATACGTTCGCCGGAAGCCCAGATCCACACGTCTTCGATGAGGTTATGCTCGTTGCCGTGTGGGTGATCGTTGGTGCCAATGCTGAACCCTCCATGGAACCCGCAATCCTTGATCGTGACGTGACTGGTGTTGAAAAGGCTGCCGCCGCCCTCAAAAGTGATGCCCTGGATCTTGATGTGACTGTCCTTGCGGGAGGAGCGGCCGATGAACAGGACGCCAACGACGGTTACCTTCCCGGGATTCAGCGCATGGACATATGTCTTCCGTTCGCTGTTTACGCCTGACGGGATCTGCCCCGAACGGGAGCCGCCGATGCCTTCGTCATAATCCGTATAACTGATATAACCCGTCCCGGCCGGTTCCGAGTAGACGCCGTCCAGCAGGATCAGCTCGTCGCCGCCGGACATTTTGTCGAAAGCGTGCGCGAAAGTCTTGAAGGGCTTGTCAGCCGATTTGCCATTGCTCCAGTCGCTTCCGGTGGGGGAAATATAGTAGATCTTCCAGGTGGGCGGTTCATCTTCTGAAAAAACTGGAGGGGAGCAGGCGATGGTCAGCAGGGCGCTGAAAAACACCAGCCATCGACACAAGCCTGTATGGGAAGCCATCAATTTCCGCACAGCCCGATTATATTTCATTGTGACGGCCAAGATCACTGATCCGGGAAAATATCAGGGAACGGCCTTTCAGGGATTCCACTATTCGTGACAGCGATTCCACGGTGTGCGCATAGTCTTCGTGGAACAGCAGGATATCTCCACCGGTAATATGAAGTGAGTCTATGTACGCTATCAGTGCGGCCGGCTCACGGATATAGGAATCCCGACTGTCCAGTGACCAGAAAACGAAACGGAATCCATGCCATGCCAGCGCTAAAAAAGATGGTCCCGTGATGTTGCCGTAGGGTGGGCGGAATATTTTCTCGATCCGTTTCCCGAGAATATTCTGCAGAACATCCTGGGTCTGTTTCGCTTCCTGGACATAGGCACGCAAGCTTGCATGGCGCGCATCGAGATGTGAATAGCCGTGGTTGCCGATTTGATGTCCGCGTGCAGCAATTTCCCGAACAAGAGAGGGATGATCCTGCGCAATTTTTCCCTGGATAAAGAATGTGGCGGTGGCCTTGCCGGCATCGAGAATATCCAGGATTCGTGGCGTGTGTTGCGGGTGCGGCCCATCGTCAAAAGTAAGCGCGATGTCATGTTTCGCGCGCCTTTGCCTGATCAGCACCAGGCCGGGGAGTAAGGCGGCAAGCCCATGTTTGACCATTCTGCCTGCGCTGATCATGGTCAGATCCGTTCCCGGCTGACGGAGGAAATGATGAAACGGCGTTTGCCGGATTCAGACACGGCGATCTCCGGTACGATCTCAAGATGGATCTTGACGCCATCGCCAGTCATTTGCCGGAAGGCGTCAACGACATGCTGTCCGACGGTATCGGTGTAATGAGCATCCGGCACGACATAAAGCTTTATCTCATCCAGGGAATCCTGCCGTATTTGATAGGATTTTATTCCGCGCATGTCGCTCATCAATACGGCGATATTGGGCGTGGTCAGCAGACGGTCGGGAAGCACCAGTACGTCCGCGATCCGGCCTTCGATCCGGGCCAGTCTCGGCAGCGTGACGCCGCAGGCGCAAGACCTTGCATCGGCCAGTGAACCCAGGTCGCCAATCTCGTAACGGATGAAAGGAAAAACGTGATTTGACAGGTCGGTAATCAGCACGCGCCCCAACTCGCCGGGCCGACAGGGGCGATTTTCCCTGTCGACAATTTCGATGAACAGGACATCCGCGTGCATATGATAGCCCTGATGTTCCCGGCATTCGGCGCCCATGTACATCTCGCGACTGCCGTAGTGGTCAAACACCTTGTTGTTGCCGAACACCTCATTGATCAGACCGCGCTGTTCTGGCTGCAGGGTTTCCGAGCTCGTAATCAATGCGCGCAGAAAATCAAAGGAAGTTCCGGGATGGTGCTTGCGGATGAATTCCGCCAGGGCATGAATGCCGCTGGCATAGCCCCAAATGCTGGTCGGTTGCCAACGGCAGATGCCTTGAAAGTACTTTTCCAGTAATTCCTCCGTCATGAAGGCAACGGAATAGTCGCGGTAACGCTGTAGAAAGTAGGTAAGGCGGTGAAGCAGTTTCTGGGCGTTGTTATAGTCGAAGCGCGAGCCCGACATCTGCACGGTACGCTCGCCCAGCGCGACGCCGGCCCATTCAGCGCTGCGATAAACACTGGCACGGTTCCAGTCCATGCCGCGCTTGTCCCAGTAATAATAAGTGGGTTCGCCAGTGGAGCCGCCGGTGCGGGCCAGCTCAAAACGTGAGCGTGGCATGTTCCGGCATTGCAATTCCTTGAAATTCTCTTGAATCCGGGCCTTGGTGAGTATCGGGAGCTGCGCCAAATCCTCGATCCTTTTGAGCGGCAGGGAAGTCTGGCGCAACAGTTTCTGGTAATAATCTGAATGATCACGCGCTTGCCGCAACAGATCGTTGAGCCGCGCCAGCTGCCAAGACTTGAGTGTGGCCTGATCCCAGCGCTGTGACTGGCGCAGAAAGTGCAGCCGTTCGATGGTGCGTCGACCACGGAGGACATCCAGGCTTCGGAAAAATACGTCCTGATACAGGTTCATGTCCGGGATTCGCCGTGGTAAAGCTTCAGGAGTTTACTATGGATGGGCTCCCAGGCATGTTCTCGCACGCGTTGTCGGGCCTGGTGGATAAGGCGAGCGCTGAGCGCGCTGTCCTGGAGCAGGGCGACCATGTGCGCCGCTAGTTGCGCATGGTCATCGTCCGGCGCCAGCATGGCGTCTTCGCCGTGCCGGGTCATGTAGGGAATGCCGCCCACGGCGGTGCTCACCACCGGCAATCCGCAGGCGAAGGCTTCGAGTATCGATACCGGCTGATTATCCACGCGCGAGGAATTGAGATAGATATCGGCGCGATCATAAAGCAATTTCATTTTTGCGTTTTCGACATTTCCCGTGAAGATTACGCTATCGCTTATGCCAAGCTCGTGACAGAGAGAAGCCAGCATGGCTTTTTCACTGCCGTCGCCGGCGATAGTGAGCGTGGCGTCAGGGCGGGATTGACGCAGGATTGAAAACGCCCTTAACCCGCATGCGATGTTGTAATCCGGTTCCAGATGCCTGGCCATGATGACGTGCGGCCGTAGAGGAGAGCGCTCCCGGAAAGGCAGGCTGTCGACTGGCAGTATGTTCGGGATTTCATGCGTGCGCAGATGATGACGCATGAATACCGCTGCCAGAAAACCGGACGGAACGATGATCATGTCAGCCGATTCCAGCGCCAGCCGGGCAAGCCAGAACCATCGCCTCAGGAAGGCACCGGCAGCTCCGCCGTGATAATGAATGATGACACGTTTCCCCATCACCTTGCCCGCAGCGACAGCGGGAAAGGTAAAGAGAAAGAAACTCAGATACGAATGGCTGAATACATGAACCACATTGGACCTGAAACAGCCTGGCCACAGCCGCGATAGGAATAGGGAGAGGTTGACTATGCCACGCACCAGCGGAATTCGGCGCCAGGCCGAATTTTGGGGCAGGGCATTGGTTGGCACATTGATGACTTCGTGCCCTTGCTGACGCAGCCCGGCTCCAAGCATTTCCGCCTGTACCGCCATGCCGCCCGGAGGCGGGGGCAGCTCTGATACCAGGCATATGATCGGCCACGGGCCGTTCTTCCGGGCGGATTTCATGGAGCGGAGGGTAGCCCGGCCGATTCCAGTATCAGGGCGGCATTGCGGTGCCAGGTGTGATCGGACTGGAGTTTCTGGAAGGCGCGTTGTGCAATCTGTTGGCGCAGCGCCGGGTTCGTGATCAGCCTTTCAATGACCTGCCGGCATTTTTCAGCATTCAATGGTTCGAACAGCATGGCGGTTTCACCCTGGGTGTGCACATCCTCAATCGGTGGCAAAAATGGCGCCACGATGGGAATCTTCAGCCCCATGAATTCAAACATGACCACCGGCGAGCCGAAGTCATTGGAGTGAGGCAGCACGGCAATATCAATCAGAGACAGGTATTCATAAATTCGGTCACGTGCCACGGGTCCGGTGAAGGTCACATGAGGGGTCAGACTGTTGCGGGCTACAAACTGTCTGATCTCGGTCAGAACCGGTCCGTCACCGATCAGGACCATGTGCAGATTATCATGCTTCTTGCGCAGCTCGCGGAAGACCTCGACAAAAAAGTCGAGCCGGTCCCAGCGATCGAACCATCCGGCAAAACCGAGTACCAGTTTCTTTTCCAGATGGTGCTCGCTGATCAACGCCGGATTTTTCCCGTGGGTTTTGATTTTGGCGATATTGAAGGCATTGGGCGCGACGTGTACACGTTCGTCCGGAACCTTCTGTTGCAGAATCATCTGCTTGAGTTTAGATGACACCGTATGAATACCTGTGCAGCGTGAAAACAGGATGCGTTCAAACCAGGCACACAGCCGCGGATAAGACTGTGGCCGCGCCCGATGGGCGATGCCGCTGACCTCGTTGGCCTCCAGCACAAACGGGATTCCACGGCGACGCGCCAGCACAGCTCCGGAAACAAGAAAGAACGCATAACGCTCATAGATCAGATCAAATTTCTGCGTGGCCAGCAGGCGCCGCAGGCGCAGCCACGCCGGAAGGTTATAGCCGATCTCGGCAAGTTCAAAAAGAAAATTTGGAAGATACCGGCTGATCCATTTCCACAGAGTCTGCACGCCTCCCGTCTTGACTTGCGATTTGTCCACGGGCGCGCTGTGTATGGGATCGAGCGGGTCCACGCCCGGAGGCGACAACACCGTCACGGAATGCCCCATGGCCTGCAGGGCTTGCACGATGCTGACGATGTGGACGCCTTCTGCGCCACGACCCTGGGTGCGGTGGTGATAAAGAATGTTGAGCTTCATGGATACCGTTAATATTTCAGTTGTTGCCGGTGTACAGCTTTTCATAGCGTGACAGCATGGTGGCAAGTGAAAATTCTTTTATAAAGTAATCGTAGCCTTGCCGGCCCATGTCGTCGCGCCCCGTTTTTGAATCAGCCAGCCTTAGCATGGCCTTGACGAGGTCTTCCTGGCTGTCCGGGGCAACCAGCAATCCAGTTTTTCCGTCAATAATGGTTTCCGGTATCCCGCCCACAGCGGTCCCGATAGCCGGCAAACCGGCGCGCATGGCCTCCAGCAAGGCAATTGATATTCCTTCGTAGTGTGATGTCAGCAGGAAGACGTCGGCTTCACGCAGAAGCAAGTCAATATCGTCGCGAAATCCCGGCAGAGTGACTTTGTCATCCAGGCCATTTTCCCGAATAAAGCGCTCCAGCGCCGGCCGTTCCGGGCCATCCCCCACTATCACGAGTCGGACATTCGGATTTCCCTTGGATACTGTGTGAAACGCTCGCAACATCAGTGCGTGATTTTTGATCGGCGCCAGGCGCCCGACTGTCATGAAGGTGACATGCGGGCGTTCCGGCCGTTGTATGAAACTTATATTGTTGGCAGGTATGCCGTTATGTACCGTAATCAGGTGACGTGCGGGTATGCGAATGTCCTTTTCGATATAGCTGCGTATGGCGTCGGATACCGTGGCGATGCGACAAAATCTCCGCGCCAATCTTCTTTCGAGAGTATGGCGGACGGCTATTTTAAAACGTGACAGCCTGGATGGCGCGTAATCTGCGTACGGTCCATGCACGGTATGAATCAGTATGCGCGTACCCGCCAACAGGCCGGCCAGGCCGCCTTCCAGGAATACCGCCCAGTTGTGGGTGTGCACTACGTCGAAACCATGTTTCCTGATCAGGCCGGCCAGTCGCAGTGGCAGCAGGTATTCGTTGCCTTCACCCTTGTCGAGACAGACAATTCGGACACGTTTGTCGGTCTGGGTGCCAAGGACGCCCACGCGTTTCAGGCAGCAGATGGTCACGTCGTGCGAAGCCGCCATGCCGTTGGCCAGACTGACGGTAACTTTCTCGGCACCGCCAAAATCAAGCGATTCGATGATGTGCAAAATGCGCAATCGGATCCCCTATGAACAGATGGCAATAGTCATGATGCCCGCGCAAGTTCCCTGATTTTTTCGTACATTTCCCACGCCGTAACGTAGTGCAGCGAGCATTCGTCTCCGCGGCGGTATTGTCGTTCCAGCTCGGTCCACAGGAGATCGAAACCGCCATTGAACAGCATCTGCATGGAAGGTTCCGTGGCGCCATGCGTGTGGACCTTGATAAACACATGCTCGTCCTTGCCCTTGACGCCAATGGCGCATTCACCCCATAGACGGACGCGCTGCGCACTGGGCGGAGTATCGAAGGAAAGTTCGGCGCTTTCAATTTTGGGAATGATGCCGTAGCGGGCGTCTTTCCAGTTGAGTGTCAGGGGTCCCTGTATCAGAAGGAGTTCATCGGGTTTCCCCCATTCTCCCGTGCGCAGGTCACGTCCGGTATCGTGGGATTTACGCTGTCCGGGACGGCCGCAGGCGAAATAGATCGAGTTGATCTTGCGCGTCTGGGTATCGCTCGGCGCGGACGGCATGGTCATGTCGGCATAACATCCGGTCTCGACCAGGATGTCGATTTCGTTATCCACTCCGCACCAGCGGCCGTCCGGACGTGAATTATCGAGCGCCCAGTTACCGTGGATAAATGAATAGATAATTTTTCCGGTTTCAGGGTCTTTTCGCAGCAGCCGATGCCGCTCGTTTAATGTCTGCACATACCGGCGGATGGTTTCACGAAAATTCTCCGCGCTATCGTTGTCATGATGCAAATGCACTTCAATGTCACCGTAACCGGCGTCACACAAGCCTTTGAGCTGGTCGATCAGGCCGGCATCATATTCCTCGATGGGATAGAAGTAGGTGTGTTTTGGCCGGTTGCCAAAACTGTCCTCGTGTTTATCGGCGATTAGCGGGTATTTCTCCAGCCATTGGCGTACCCGCTCGTTTGCACGCGCCTTGTCGGTTGTCCCGCCATAGGGCTCGTAATGGTCGACGAAACAGAAGTAAACATGACGGGGGGGAGACGGCCGATGAAATATCCGGGAGATCTTCCATGCCAGGTAAGACCCGATCCAGTACTGCATGTTGCGCGAGCGGACAACGCGCCACAGCACGTAGGCGCAGGCGACGAGAATAACAATGACGCTGGAGCTCGCAAGCATCAGCGTTCCGCCTTGCGCCACTGGGTAGTCTGGGTACCAGCGAGGAAACGCCACAGCCCGTGCAAGGCCGCAAGATTCATGGCGCAAAGATAGAAAGGAATATAGAAAACCGCCCGGCGGCCGATTCCTTCGCGCGTAATCCAGCCTAATACGGCAAGCGCATAGAATGCACCCTGAAGGATGATCATGGCGAGAAAAAACGGGGATGAAATCAGCCATAAAGAGGAGATCGCGATCAGGATCATGAACTCCGGGGCAAGCCAGCGCAGCAGCTTGTGCGATACAAAATTAAAGGCAAACCAGGACCGCGGTGGGAGCAGAAAGGCCCAATGCCGGGCAATGGTCTGAAAACCGCCGGATATCATGCGGACTTTCACGTGGAAATCATCCTCGATCCGGATGGAGGCCTGCTCATGGGAAACGGCATGGCGCTCGTACAATACCCGATAACCTTGCTTGATCAGGATGAAGGTAATCTCTGCATCATCGTTGATGAGCATGTTATCAACAGGTTGGTACAGGCTCCGCCGAACCGCAAAAATTTCGCCGTCGGCATTGGTAATGGAGCCCAAACGGCTTTCCGATTCCTTGATGGCTGACTCATATTTCCAGTACAGGCTATCACCTTGGCTCGATTCCCGTTCCGCGGAGTGGTAAATCTGCTTGAGGCCGCACACTCCGCCGACGCGTGGATTGGCAAAGTGCTTGACCAGTTGTCGAAGTGCGTTTTTATCGAATATGTTGTTGGCATCCGAAAAAACCACGATGTCCGAGGTCGCCGAAGCCACGGCACGGTTGAGGGCGGCGGTTTTCCCGCGTCGTTCAGGATCATGCAGTGATAGAACACCCTTGTTCTGGAAGCGTTGCACGATTTGTGGCGTGGAGTCGGTGGATCCGTCTGAAACCACCAGGATGCGCAGTAACTCCACCGGGTAATCCAGATCCAGTGAATTCAGAATTTTCGCCTCAATGACCCGTTCCTCGTTATAGGCAGCAATCACGAGTGTCACGGTTGGTAGCGACTCGCTTGCGGTGCTCAATGTTTCAGCCACCTTACTGCCACCCATCCGGGCCATCAAAATGATGCCGGCCGGGAACAGAAGATAGTTGTAGAGCAGCAGTGCGGCAGAGATGAAAAAAATAGCCTGGGCCATGAAATAGCAGAGATTATTGTAATTAGATGCTCAGTCTGGCAAGACGCTTTTCAACATTGTCGAGCGCATTGAATATATTATGCCGGTCCAGCTCGCGGCGCATAACGTAAATATAGCGGAATCCGATGTGGTGCAAGAGGAAAAGGCACGACAGAACCGTCTTCATGTCTGGTGTTACAGGTATTGTGCTGGCGTAGGATGCCATGACCGTATTTTCGTGGTTTGTAAGGTTCTCATCGAGAATCACTTCACGATAGGCCGCAAAGAAGTCGTGCTCTTGCGTCATGATGCGGTTGTAAACGAGCAGATACATCAAATCGAGCCATGGCAGATTATCCCGACGCGAGTGTTCCCAGTCGATAATGCCGTTGATCTCAAGAGTCTTCTTGTCAAAGATGAGATTTTCCAGCTTGTAGTCACCGTGGAGCCAGACAGTGGCTATGTTTCTGCCAGGAACGACGCGGCGCAAGTGGGCCTCAATTTTCTCCATGATTTGCCGCGTATCAGGATAAGTGGCGATGACCTGCCTGATCAGCGAGCCGAACAGGCCATCAAAGACGGCCTCATCGATGGAAATCTCGCGCGTGGTGATCTGATTGAAGCGAATTAGAAAGTCCACCGCGTTGCACGTGAGTCGTTCCAACTCGCGCACACGACGATCGATGGTCATGCCCGGGATCTCGCTGATGGCGAAATAGGTCATGTCACCGATCGAACACTCGGTATACAAGCGCGGTAGCCGTGAGGCAAGAAACGGTGAAACCGCGCGCACCTCGTTAACGATGACTATTTCCTTCCGGCGCCAGTCCAGCACTCTGGCAACTTTGGGAATAACGATGATGACGTTTTGTTTGTCGTCTCCGTTATTACCCAGGGTGATGATGGCCTTGCCGGGGAGCGAAAGGTAACGTTGAAAGCCGAAACTTTTCCCAGCGGTTTTAGACAGAATATTCCGAGCGCACAGATCATCAATAAAACTTTCTAATGGCAATGGAAGGTTCTGGTTCTTGGAGCAGACCAGTCCATAAGCTGGCGCCAGAAATCTGGCACCGGTCTTTCCAAGAACGATTTGTTTTAATCTCTCGCTGGTGGCAAGGCTGTTTTTTGTTGAGCGGTAACCGGATGGCGCAATGATCTCGTGGACATTATCGTTCTCCACCAGATAAGGGTGAGCACGGAGGTGGAGGAAACCGGCCTGCCGAATCAGATTCTTGGCACGATGCATGGGTGTCAGGCGGGAACCTTTCGACGGGCTGCCAGATGAATTCAGCACCCGTCTGAGCAGGCGGGCATAACCATATGGATTTTTTGCTCCGAAATGGGCAAACCCCCCGGGTTTCAGAACGCGATAAGTTTCACTGAAAAGCGTTGATGTGAGTGAAGCGAAAGGACTGGCCGCGATTGCCTCATCAGCATGTAATGTCGCTACTACGTCGTGATGAATAAAGGCATGGAAGGAATTATCCGGAAATGGAAACCTGGCAGTTTCAAGCGGCACGTGGATAACTTCCACGTTCTGGATGTTCATCGAGGCGAGACGGTGCTGGATGATGTGCACAGTCACGGGGCAGGGATGAATGACGGTTACCGAAACCCCGGTTTCGGCGAAGGCGGCCGCGGTGTTACCAAAGCGGGCATCGAGACACAGCACTGAGTCGGAAGCGGATAGTGCCGGCAGGATATGCCGCCAACTGTCCTTGTCGTAGGACCAGGCTTGCTCGACATATTTATCCGCCACGGCGCGCGGAAGTGTGTCCAGCAGCCGTATCAGCTCATCATCCCATCCATAATAATTCGCCAGCTCGCCCAGCGTCTGGCCCGGACGGCTGTTCAAGGAACGCACCCAGGAAGTGACTGATTTGGCCGGGACAGATTCAGTTCTATGTGATCAGGATAGGAGCGCACGTATTTGCTGCAAACCAGTTGTTTGCAGTGCCCGGATAATTCCGAAGCAGCACTTTACCAGCCCCGGTGCCCGTTCTCTAGGGTTGGTACCTGCGCGAATACCGTGGAAATAGGGCCCACGGGGCATGAAGCCCCTTGGGGAGAGCGCTAAACCAATTTAATTGGACTCGTAGGCGCCCATATCGAAAGTGACGCCCTGTGGCCTTGAGGCACCGAGGATGTCGGCCAGCGGCGCCAGGACGTTATTCAACGAGATGCGCCCGGTATCTATCGCCGGTGCTCCGGCCTTGAGTTGATAGTTGGCCGCGCCGGCGTTGACAAACAGGCTTGATGAGGTGGTCGTGAACGAATTGGCGTCAAAGCCGGCTGTTTGCCAGGCGCTCAGGTTCACAATAGAGCTTTCGCCGTTGTAGGTGAGACGACCAACGAGGGCATTGTTGTTGCTTACGAAGTTGGTGTTGGGCATGGAAATGCTGCCCGTGCTGCTGTTTTCGCTCAACAGAATATTGTTGAAGATCACATGTCCACCAAGATCCTCGCTGAATTTTATGGCCCAACCGCCACCGCTGGGTACGATCAGGGTGTTGTTGATGACCTTGATGTTTTTTGGACCTTGGGCTGAATCGATACGAAAGAGGCGCAAGGCATTGCGGCCATTGCCGTACATCAGGTTATTTTGGAACACGGAGTCTTGCACGCCGTCAGCATCGACACCGTTGTCGTTGTTGTTATAAAGAATATTGTTTTCAACGGTGAGCCCGCTGTGCAGTCCGTCGCCGCCGATACTGCTGTCGCCGTTGAAATGAATCCCGTTCTTGAAGTTATTGAAGCAGCGGTTGCCGCGCAGGACGGTGTTATCCGACCCGCCGTTGGCGAGATAGATGCCATGGCTGGTGACAGCGCCGCTCGCGATGTTTCCTTCAATCAGTGAATCGGCGGTTTGCGACATGTAAATATTCATGAAACCGGAATTTTGCACGGTGTTGTTACGAATAATCACGCCGCGCATGGGACTGGTGGCCGAGGCATTGTGCGAGGCAATGCCGGCATCCGGCATACCGACGACGGTGAATCCCTCGATAGTGACGTAATTGGCATTGCTGAGGGTGATACCTTCGCTGTTGCTGTTGGCCTGGTTGATGACGGCCGAACTGCCCGCGGCCTTGACCACGATGCGGCTGGACGAGGTGCCGTCTGCCGAAATGGTGAAGCCGGTGTAGCTACCGTCATGCACCAGGATGGTGTCGCCCGGACGCACAACGTTGACCGCCGCCTGGATGGTGGAATACTCCTGGTTGGCTCCCGCTGTGTCTTCGACGCACAGAACTGTAGATATGCTGCATTCCAGCGAGGTAGAAACGGAATAAGCCACCGTCAACACATCGGTATTCTGGTTCCCCGCTGCATCCCGTGCCGTCACCGTGATGACGTTGCTTCCGCTCTGCAGCGTAATGCTGCCAACGCTCCACGAAGTGGTGCCGCTCGCCGTGCCGCTGCCGCCACGACTGTTCGACCAGGTTACCTGGGTGACGCCGACATTGTCCGAGGCCGAACCCGCCAGCGTCATTGTTCCGCTCGTGGTGGTATAGCCGGAGGCGCTGGTAGGCGAGGAGATGGTGACGACGGGAGCCGTCGTATCGCCCGGTATGGTGGTGGAATAGGTGACGACCAGAGTGTCGGTCGCGGTATTACCGGCCGCGTCGCGCGCTGTTACCGTGAGCGTATTTGATCCGCTTTGCAACGTAATGCCGGACGCATTCCACGCTGTCGTGCCGCTGGCTGTGCCGCCGCCGCCGCGGCTGTTGGTCCAGTTGACCTGAGTCACGCCGACGTTGTCTGATGCTGTGCCGCCCAGGTTAATCGTGGCGCTGCTCGTGCTGTAGCTCGAGCTGCTTGTCGGGCTGGAGATGGTTACCGACGGTGAAGATGTGTCCGTCGGCGCAGGGGGTGGTGAACTATTGGTTGGCGTAGTGTTGCTGTTCGCGCCTTGGCCGCAGCCGGTAACGAGAAATATAACTAAAGAAAGAATGAGGGGGTATTTGAACATTGTGTTTCTCCAGACGGCTATCGGAGCCATTCGTTATGTCACCCCCACGGGACATTACGGACAGACTCCAAACTGAAATGGACTGCTTAAGGACGCTCAGGTATTTCTCCTGACGGTTAACGGAGCAATCTTTCATGTCACTTACACGGAACATTACGGATAAACTCCAGATGGAATCGGATTGCCTAGGTACTCCCAGATGTAAGTGGTCAGTGTTACCGGCCCTACGTTGCCAAGGCGCTGGCCAGTGGAACAAAAGCCACGCGTGGTGTTGACGCACATCTCGCGCTTGATGCGATCCTCATTCGGCCACGGCCACAAGGCCGTAGACGTAAGCGTGTTGTAACCCGATTCGCCAAAACGGCTGTCGTTGCTGCCGTACCGGTTGAGCACGTTGGCGCCGATATCCGCGCCACCGTTGCCCTTGCCTTTGAGGAACGAGCCGGATTCGACGCGGGTGATGTATTTGAGTGAAGGCGTGGCGCCATCGGCTTGCGGGTTCGAGGTATAGCAACCGACTGAGCAGGTTGTGTTGTTATAGGCGCTGGAGCGGGCGTTATAGGCGTCCACGTAGCTGGGCTTGTAGGCCGAATTGATCCCATAGCGCCCGGAGTTTGTAGAAATCACGTTACGCAGGGTGCCGCCGGACAATTCTGGCGCTACACGGATACTGTCCCCGGTTCTGCCGTAGGCCGTGAGGTTTTCCAGAAGATTATTGCTGCCGGAGCGCGCAATATTGAAACCTTCACCATCTGCATCCCATGCCACGGCATTGGAAATCCTGATGGTCGGATCTACGGTCCCGCCCACGTCCGGTTCCATGTAGTAGCCCGTATCGGGCGCTTTGAGAGAAATAGTTCCGAGCCATTCAGCACGGCCGAAATTGGGACCGGGCGCGTGCTGGGCTACCGCAAAATCACCATAGGGTTCGTCGGTGGCGGCCAGAATGCGGTCTACGACGATGACGTTCTGGACCGAAACGTCCATGGAGTTGTAGACCGTAAAACCAACATTGGGATTGCCGCTGCCGTTGCAACCGGACGTGCCGCATCCGTCGCCGCGCACGACCACGCGTCGCCATACATTGTGATGTGAGCGGTAGTTAATGGCGATGATGCGTTCGCCCGAAGCCCACACCCAGACATCCTCGATCAGGTTGTAGTCGTTACCATTATCGTGGTCGTTGGTGCCGATACCGAAGGATCCATGGAAACCGCAATCCTTGATGGTGACGTAGCTGGTGTTATATAGATCGCCGCCACCTTCGAAAGTGATGCCCTGGATCTTGATGAAACTGTCTTTGCGGGTGGAGCGGCCGATAAACAGACCGCCCTGAACCGTGACATTGCCCGGGTTCAGTGCATGCACATAAGTCACATTGCTCAGGCTGGTCCCGGAGGGTGGCTGAGCGGAACCGGAGCCCTGATAGTTGATATATCCCGTCCCCGCAGAAGATGAATAATTGCCATCCAGCAGAATCAATTCATCGCCCGCAGTCATGCTGCCGAAGGCCTTGGCGAAAGATTTCCACGGACTGGCAAGCGAGAGTCCGTTATTGGCAGTGTCGCTGCCTGTTGGAGAGAGATAATAGGTTGCACGGCTTCCTGAGCCGCTGTTGTACGAAACAATCAGCGTATCGATGCCGGTATTACCTGCCGCATCGCGCGCCGTTACCGTAATGGTATTGGTGCCATTTTGTAGCGTGACGCTGCCAACGTTCCATGAGATGGAGCCACTGGCCGTTCCGCTGCCACCCAAGCTGTTCGACCAGGTTACTTGCGTGACGCCAGTATTGTCTGAAGCGCTGCCGGCAAGATTGATGGTGTTGCCGGGAGAAGCGTAACTGGCGCTGCTGGTCGGACTGATAATTGTGACAATCGGCCTGGTTGTATCGCCTGAATTGCCACCGGAGACGCCGCTCGATCCGCCGGAGGTTGTTCCGGAGCTGCTGGTAGCCGGGCTGTTGCCACTTTCGCTCGCTCCACCGCCGCAGGCGGTCAGAAGAAAGACAAAAATAAAAAGAAGGATGACAAGTGGCTGAAAGGCAGAGATGTTGCTCGACGCGAAGCGTAGCCCGCTAGTAGTTTCCATTTAGTTTCCCTGACCTCATCCGCGAGATCGATTAACAGCACATTGCGACTTTCACTACCCCGCAATCGCGAATCTGCTGTTCGCTTTGTCAGGCACTTTCCGCAAATATATCAGCTGGAAACAGCTCCAAAACATTGGAAACTGATTTACGGATGTTTATGACTGATGAGTGGCAATTGCCCCGATAAAAGCAAAAAACCGGGTACCCGACGGTTACCGGTTTCGGTCCGCCAGGGCTGTCGGCCATGGAAAAAATGTCTGGGCAGCTCCAAACCCTGACTGCCTGCTGGCACCGGCTATGGTACATTCCGGTTTTAGTGTGAGCGGAACACATGCCGATACCGGTCAATACAAGCAGGAATAATAAATGAAGGTGCTGGTTACCGGCGGTGCCGGATTTATCGGCTCGCATCTGGTGGAAAAATTACTCGCGGCGGGAGACCGTATACGGGTGGTGGACGATCTTTCCACTGGCAGGCGCGACAATCTTGTCAGGCATGAGGCGCTTGAATTTATCGAGGGCGATATTCGTGATGCCGGGTTGATTGACCGATGCGCCAAGCAGATGGATGCCGTGGTGCATCTCGCCGCTGTCGCCTCGGTACAGGCGAGCATGGACGATCCTGTTCGCACGCATCAGGTCAATTTTGACGGAACCCTGAATTTGCTCGAGGCATCGCGCCTTCAAGGCGTTAAACGGTTTATCTATGCCTGTTCCGCAGCAGTTTATGGCGACACCGAGACCATTCCGGTCCCGGAAGAGGCGATCCCTAAACCATTGTCGCCTTACGCCATAGACAAGTTGTCCGGCGAGCATTACCTGCTTCACTATTATCGGGCCTATGGTTTGGCCGCCACATCCTTCCGGTTTTTTAATATTTACGGTCCACGTCAGGATCCGTCATCACCCTACTCGGGCGTCATCAGTATTTTTGTGGAACGATTGATGCGCAACCAGCCGATTACAGTATTTGGCGATGGAGTGCAGACGCGTGATTTCGTTTACGTGGCTGATCTGGCTGACTTGCTCGTGCGGTCGGCGCATGGAATGGAAGGCAACGGCGGCGTGTTTAACGTTGGCACCGGCAAGCGTCACTCGCTCCTGCAATTGCTGACGAACCTGGAGAAAATATCAGGAAAAAAAATCGAGCGACATCACAAACCCACGCGACCCGGCGATATTCAACATTCCTGCGCCGATGTGACTCGCCTGAAAAAAACGTTTGGCAGCGCGCCGGCGACGCTTTTCGAGGAAGGTTTGAAAAAACTACTCGCGTCGCTCGGTATTTGATGCTTTTTTATTCAAAAGGATGTAGTCAAAGACAGGTTGAACGCCACATCAGGTGCCGCACCGACCACCATATCCTCCGATATCGAGAACACGAAAGATTTTCGTGGTGCAAATTCCCAGTCCAGCCCCAGCAACCCCTGTACGGCGTACCTGCCTAATTGCCGCAATCCGCTGTCACTGTAAAACGGGCTGTGCACGTCCAGCTGTGCGTTGAATGTCAGTTGCGGGAAGAATTGCTGGCTGATTCCAAAGACACCGAAGGCCACGAGATGGCGTTGCTGCGCCGGCATGACATTTCCTTCGCTCATTAACAGCAGCCCACCTCCGCCATAAAGATTCCATTTATCAGGCTGACGGGTAGTGGCTGCGCTCATCCAGCCGGCCAGATCCGTACTCCCGCTGCCCAGCAGATCGGCTTCGTTGCCGGTGGGTAGCTTGAGGCTCACGCGCCAGGCAGCGGTATAGCTGTCAGAAGCTATCTTTGCGGTGACCGGCATCCCGGCGGTCAAACGCAAATCACCCACGCCGCTGACGGCGCGGTTGAGGTTCACCAGATTTACGCCCTGGCGCTCGTAGCGGTAATCAATCCGGTTGCGCGGAAGATCGGTGCGACCATTCTGCGGCAGGCCGAGAATGTCGTGGAATTCCTCAATGGACATGTCCAGAAATCCGCCATTGTGTGACACATAAGGCAGATCAAAACCCCATTCCCTGTTCCCGGGCAGGCCCTGGCGCCAGTGCAGCGTCAAACGCCGGGTTTCTCCATCCAGGCTCAGGGCTTCAGCGCTGCTGCTGGCGCCGGTGAAATGATTGGCAAGTTGCAGATGAAGCGCCAAAGCCGACTCATCCGGGCCCAAAACACGCGATTCCCCCAGGGCGGGCAGACCATATATTTGTATCAGGGGGCTTTGGTTAAAGCTGTAAAGCGGTCTCACGGTCTGGGCACCTGTTTCGGCCCAGGCAAGGCTGCCAGAAAGGGTCGCCACGCATAGCAAAAAGGTGGTGCAGGGAAGATTGGCGAGGCGCAAAGGGAAGAGGCTATAAGTTATTAGTTAATTATATTGGCCGCTAATCCTGCCACATTCCATCTTTTTTTCCAGCCATTTATTTAAAGAGATTGCTGGAATTTCTAGACAACACTGTAACGGTTGTTATTTGTTGTTGCTGCGCTTTCCGGTCCGACGAAAACGTTTGACGAAGCGCGGGAGGAAAACCAGCGCGGCCACCAGTCCCAGGGCGATCAGAATCTTGTGGATCATTCCTTCAGCCCCCTGTGCGACTTCTCGTCCGGCATAGCCGATATAGGTAAAGGCGAAGGCCCCCGGGAGCATGAACACGTAAGTGGCCAGGATGTAGTGCGCGAGGCGTATACGTGTCAGACCCAGCGCATAATTGAGCAGGAAAAACGGAAATAACGGCATCAGCCGGGTGAATGCCACGAAGCGCCAGCCTTCTTCTTGTACGCCCTGCATCAATTGTTTCACGCGATCACCGGCCTTGCGCGCGGCCCATTCAGAAGCAAGATAACGCGCAACAAGAAAAGCCAGGGTGGCGCCGAGTGTGGCGCCCGTCAGGTTATAAAATGTTCCGGCGAGCGGACCAAACAGCGCGCCGCCCGCGAACGTGAGGATCGAACCTGGGAGAAACAATACCGTGGCGATAGCGTAGATGATCATGAACAGGAGTGGACCCCATAAACCTGCCTCCTTGATTACGTCGTCCAGCGTCTCAAAGCTCAGCCGGTCGCGGTAGAAAAAGGCCACGATGATGCCCGCCGCCAGCATCAATGCCAGGACGATACGCGCCCAACGCTCCAGTTTCATTTTGAGGAATTCCAGCGGCGGTTGATGGCATATCCGGTTACCTTGCCTGCGAATGGAATGGTCAGCATCCCCCAAAGCCGTTCCGTCTGTCGCGGCTGGCGGAATTCGCGAATACCGATGGTCATTTTCTGGTGGCCATGTTCCGGTTGGTCTCGGTATGTGTCAAGCAAGCGGTCCCACCATGAAAGATTGAATCCAAAGTTGCTGTTGGTTTCATGATCCAGGATGGAATGGTGCACACGATGCATGTCCGGTGTCACGATCATGCTGCGGAGGAGGCGATCAAGCGAACGCGGCATGCGGACATTGCTGTGATTAAACATGGAGGCGGTACTGAGCAGAATTTCGAAAATGATGACCGCCAGTACCGGTGGCCCCAGTACCAGAATGACCGCGAACTTGATAACCATTGAAAGGATTATCTCAATGGGGTGGAAACGCGCGCCAGTGGCGACATCAAAATCCAGATCGGCATGGTGCACTCTGTGCAGCCGCCATAATACCGGGATGGCATGGAACATGACGTGTTGCAGGTATATCGCAAGATCCAACACCATCACAGAGACAACGAGGGCGGCAGCGTCGGGGATGTAAAACTGATTCAGTACGCCCCATTCATTTTCATATGCTAGAAGCGCCACCCCTACGGCGCCCAGCGGGAAAATAAACCGCAGCAGAAAGCTGTTCAGGAATACGATGGCCAAATTGTTTGCCCAGCGTGCGGCTTTGGGCAGTGACAGTTTGCGCCGCGGGGCCAGAATTTCCCATAACGCCATGGTGGCCAGGATTCCGAAAAAGAATCCCAAACGCATGGCAGGCTCATGACTCTGAATGAATTCAGTGATGGTCAAGCGTGATATAAAATCTGTTGAGCAATCAAAACAGCTTATCACGAGGAGATGGTATGTATTCGGGCCTGGTGGCGTAACATCATGATTTTTAGATTCATCGCTCTGTCGTCCAACGGCAATAGCTTTGAAAGGCTTTGATCCGGAACTTCATTGGAAATTGGTCTGGTTTGCGCTATTTTGTGCCCTCGTCATGCGTTATATCCGCAAATTTTCCGAGCTGGGGATTAACGACGTCCCCGTCGTCGGAGGCAAGAATGCTTCTCTGGGCGAGATGTTTCGCCACTTGAGCGCCGAGGGTGTGCGGGTTCCCGACGGATTTGCCACCACCTCCGAAGCCTATCGGCATTATCTGGACCACAATCAACTCACCGAACGCATTCAGGCGCGCCTGACGGGAGTCAACTCGGACGATCTTGCACAGCTGGGTCAGGCCGGCAGCGAGATTCGCCGCTGGATTCAGGAGGCCAGCATGCCAGCGGACCTGATCGGGGAAATCACGGCGGCTTACGAAAACCTGGCGCGGCAATACGGGCCGGAACCGGATGTGGCCGTGCGCAGTTCGGCCACGGCCGAAGACCTTCCCAATGCTTCTTTTGCCGGTCAGCAGGATACTTTCCTTAATATTCGTGGCGCTGAAAATCTCCTGGTGATTTGCCGGCGTGTTTTCGCCTCGCTTTTCAATGACCGGGCGATTTCCTATCGCGTGCACCAGGGATTCGACCACGCGCAGGTGGCGCTCTCGATCGGCGTGCAGAAAATGGTACGTTCTGACATTGCATCCTCCGGCGTGATGTTTACGCTCGATACCGAAACCGGATTCCGTGATGTCGTCTTCATCAATGCTGCCTATGGTCTCGGTGAGAATGTGGTGCAGGGGGCGGTCAATCCGGATGAATTTTATGTCTTCAAGCCGACACTCATGGAAGGCAAGCGACCGATTCTCAAGCGCCATCTCGGCAGCAAGGCCATCAAGATGATCTATGCGGAGAATGCCGCGGACGACAATCCAACACGAAACATCACGGTGCCGCAGGCGGATCGATTGCGGTTCTCCGTGACGGATGACGAGGCGCTGGAGCTCGCGCGGTTCGCCGTGAAAATCGAGCAGCATTATTCGAAACTCGCGGGTCAGGACCGTCCCATGGATATCGAATGGGCCAAAGACGGCGTGGATGGCAAGCTGTACATTGTGCAGGCACGCCCTGAAACGGTGCGCTCACGCGAAGCGCGCGATGTGTATGAGGTTTATGCGCTGGAATCGCGCGGTAAGTTACTCACCTCCGGCAAAAGTGTCGGCCGCCGCATCGCGGGTGGCGCCGCGCATGTGATCGAGAAAGCGGCTGACATGTCGAAATTGCGCGCTGGCGAAGTGCTGGTGACCGACATGACCGATCCTGACTGGGAGCCGGTAATGAAAACCGCCGCTGCCATCGTTACCAATCGTGGCGGTCGTACGTGCCACGCCGCTATCGTTGCGCGTGAACTGGGCATCCCAGCCATCGTGGGTTGCGGTGATGCTACCGAGGTTATTCGCAGTGGCGTGAAGGTGACGGTGAGTTGTGCCGAGGGCGATACCGGACAGGTTTACGAGGGCGAGCAGAAATTTCGCATCGACCGGATATCGCTGGATTCCGCGCAAAGGCCGCGCACGAAAATCATGATGAATGTCGGCAATCCCGACCAGGCCTTTGAAAACTCTTTCCTGCCGAATGACGGCGTGGGTCTCGCGCGCCTGGAATTCATCATCAATCACAGCATCCAGGCACACCCGCGCGCGCTGCTGGAATATGACAAACTCGGCCAGGATGAACAGCGGCACATCGACCGGCTGACAGCGGGGTATACGGATCGCCGCACCTACTTTATCAGTCGCCTTGCCGAGGGTATCGGCACCATCGCCGCTGCGTTTCACCCCAAGCCAGTCATTGTGCGTCTGAGCGATTTCAAATCGAACGAATACGCCTCGCTGTTCGGCGGCGCCGGTTTCGAGCCCAAGGAGGAAAATCCCATGCTCGGTCTGCGTGGGGCCTCGCGCTATTACTCCGAATCCTTCCGCGACAGTTTTGCCATGGAGTGTGCGGCGCTCAAGCAGGTGCGCGAAGACATGGGGCTGGACAATGTTGTCGTGATGATCCCGTTTGTGCGCAGTGTGGACGAGGCGAAAACTGTGTTGGCGGTCATGCGCACGCATGGACTCGAGCGCGGAAAGGCAGGGCTTAAGGTCTACCTCATGTGCGAGATCCCCGCGAATGCCTTGCTGGCGGAGGACTTCCTGCAGCACCTGGACGGTTTTTCCATTGGCTCCAACGATCTGACCCAGCTGACCTTGGGCGTGGACCGCGATTCGGGACTCGTGACCGGCTTTGACGAGCGCAACCCGGCGGTGCTCAAGCTCATGGAGATGGCCATCCAGACTGCCCGCAAAATGGGCAAATACGTCGGTATCTGCGGGCAGGCCCCGTCGGATTATCCCGAGATCACCACCTGGCTCGTGCGGCAGGGCATCGAGTCCATATCGCTCAATCCTGACAGTGTCATTCCCATGACGCGCGTGGTGCATCAGGCAGAGCAGTCGCTCAAGTAACGGCGAACTGAAATAGCCAACCATCGTCTAACATTGTCAGTGGGTGTCTTTGCCCAGTAAGATCACGGCTGGCACAGCCGCCTGACCCATAACCCAGACCAGCGAGAAATCATTTCATGTTACGATTATTTTTACTTTGTCTTACCAGCCTCGCCGTATCTTTACCCGTCATTGCCGGCGAGCCGGAAGTGAGTCAGATCAAAGCAGAACTTGTCCGTGCCTTCCCCGAGCTCAGCCCGGCGATCGTCAAGCCCTCTCCCGTACCCGGGATGTACGAGGTTGAAATTGATTCCAAGATTTTCTACGCCACGAGCGACGGCAAGCATCTCTTCATGGGCGATGTAATGGATTTGCGTTCGAAGAGTAACCTGACTGAGATCCGGCGCGCAGCGATTCGCACGCGCCTGCTCAATGAGGTAGGTGAAGAAAACATGATCGTAATCGGCCCGGACAAGCCCAAGCGCACGCTTACGGTATTTACCGACGTGGACTGCAGTTACTGCGCCAAGTTTCATCTTGAGGTGCCTGAGCTCAACAAGCAGGGCGTAAAGGTGCGTTACCTGTTTTATCCGCGCACCGGCATCGGTTCGGAGAGTTATAAGCGCGCGGTGGCGGTGTGGTGCGCGGACGATCGCGTGAAGGCTATCGGCATCGCCAAGGCCGGCGGCAAGCTGAACATGAAAACCTGCCCCAATCCGGTGGAAAGCCATTTCCAGCTAGGCCAGCGACTGGACGTCAATGGAACGCCCTCAATTTTCGTTGATAATGGTAAAGTGTTGCCGGGCTATATCCCGGCGCCACGGCTGCTCGGCATGCTTGGTCTCAAGAGCTGATTGCCGCGCCATCGGGACAGCGATTTGCGAGACCGAGGCATGGAACAGGGAACCACGACTCAGCAGGATCGGGAATGGGTGAGGCTTCGCAACCAGTTGCGCGATAATGAGCGCATCTGGTCCGGTTTTCGCCAGATAGAAGTACGCATGATTGGCTCACCATCGCTTCCCGATCTCATCCATATCGTCACCGCAGGCATTCCCGAGACGTTTCCCGGCATTGATTGTGTCACGGTGGCCTGTGTCGATCCTGAATACGAAATGACCCGTCTCATCGAAGACGGTGCCGAGCCGGGTTCCGGGGCGCGCCGCTTTATCGCCCTGCCGCGCGAGACACTGGATGGGCTGTTCACGCGCCCGTGGCGTCCCCGTCTGGGTCCGGTGGATGAGCGCCTCCATTCACTGCTTTTTTCCGGACATTCCTGCGCCTCGGGCTCAGTGGCGCTGGCGCCGCTGGTTCGACGCGGCGAACTGATTGGAAGCCTCAATCAAGGTAGCCGCCATGCGAGCCATTTCGCGCATGGCATTGCCACGGATCTGCTGGAGCATCTGGCGGCGGTCGCTGCCATGTGCATCGATAACTCCATCAATCACGAAAGGCTCAAGCTCGACGGACTCACGGACCCCCTGACGGGAATTTCCAATCGCCGGTTTTTCGGACGCCGGCTGGCCGAAGAAGTGGAGCGCTGGGCGCGGCAATCCGGTCCGCTGGTGTGCATGCTGGTGGATGTGGATTTCTTCAAGCAGGTAAACGACCAGTACGGTCATCAGGTCGGAGACAGGGTGCTGCGCCAGATAGCGAGCCTGCTCGGCCAGGATTTGCGTGGCAGTGACGTGCTGGCGCGTTATGGCGGCGAAGAATTTGTGCTGCTCCTGCCGGGCACCACCCCTGCGCAGGGTGCCGCGATTGCCGAACGCCTGCGTTCCAGTGTTGAACACAGCGCCTTTATTATTCCGGAAGGGGTTGATCTGGATGTCACGGTGAGTGTCGGTTTGGCCTGTCTCCATCCTGGCGTGGATTCCTACGGGCCCGACCCCGCCGCCTGGCTGTTCGAGCAGGTGGACGCCGCGCTTTACCAGGCCAAGGAAACGGGACGCAACCGCGTGGTCCAGGCCCAGTCATAGAAAACCTAGAACCACGGGGAGCACGGGGAACAGCAAAAATTAAAGAGTAGATACTCTCTATTTGTTTCCCCCGTGTTCCCCGTGGCCAGAAAAAATTCTTAGAACGATAATTCCACCATGCCGCCGCAGGCAGTAAAGAGCAGTAACAGTCTCAATTTTTTGCCCGGCCAGAGTCGTCGCGCCCCTTCGCCGTATTGACGCATCTGTTCCCTGAAGTTCTCCGCCAGTTGCGCGATGTTTTCCTTCGTGGCGCGTGCATGCGTTTTATAATCGATAACCACGATTTCTTCATCGCGCAAGATGAGCCGGTCGATGACGCCATCGACGTCGCGTTCGCCATCATGATAAAGAATCGGTATTTCATTGCGTGCTTCCTGATAGCGCGTGGGATCAAAGAAATCGTGGAATTCCGCGCGATCGACCACGGCGCAGGCTTCCTGCCACCACTGGTTGAAATCCTTTTCTTCCAGCCACTCACTAAATTCCTGCCATATTCTTTTTTCGATTGTTGTGTGCGCCTCACCGTTGGTCAGTCGTTCCAACATGCGATGAATCACATCGCCGCGACGTTTCGCTTGCGTGCGGGTTTCAGAAAATCCAGCGGTTTCGTCCGGTTGATGGTCATCCGTCGTGGCCGAACGGCTGGGATTGAGTATTCCGGTCTCCGGCATTGCGGAAAGAGGTATCGTCAGGAGCGGATCAATGACGAATCCGGCGTCGGGGGTTGGTATCTCGGGTGGTAACGAAGATGGTGGCTCACCGTATTCCAGCCAGGCACACGTGTTGAATACAGTTTTTCCCTCGTCCAGGGAAACCTGACTGAGATTGAGCCCCACGTGTGCCGCTTCACCGGAATCCCCGGCTTGGCGAAGGCGTTTTTCGATAAAACCGTACCAGCCGCGATCGCCCTGTCCGGGCTCGCAGCCTGAGATATAGAGCATCTGCCTGGCACGTGTCAGCGCGACATACAGCAGATTGGCCTCCTCGCGACGGATCGACCATTGTTGTTCATTCTGGAGTGAAAGGCTGACGTCATCATTATTCTTCTTGGTACCGGCAAGGTGAAAATAGCGAGGACGCGGATCGTTCACCGGCCAATCAATCAGCGAACGCATTCCGCGATCGCGGTTTCGGGAGCCTCGCGCCGCGTCGGCGAGGAATACCACGGGCGCCTCCAGCCCCTTGGCAGCGTGGATAGTCATCACGCGCACCCGGGGCTGGCGGTTCCAGGCCGGATCGGCGGGAGATTTATCGTCGTCTTCTGAATGTCTTTCGAGATAGGTCAGAAAATGCGCCAGGCTTGGGTAGCGCCCGCTATCAACTTCCAGCGCCAGCTCAAGAAAACGATTGAGATTGGCCTCCACGCGTGGCCGCTGATGCGGGATCGCGGCGGCGAGGTAGCGGGCCACCACGTTGCCCTCACAGTAGATACGGTCGAGCAGATCGTGTACCGGGAGATGGCCAACATAAGCTCTCCAGTGCGGCAATAAACGTTGCGCGCGGGACAAGGCGCTGTCTGGTGTCAGGCCGGGGGCCAATCGGGCCAGACGTTCACGCCAGGATCCGGGCGGATGTTGGGCAAGGAGTATTAAGTTGTCTTCCGTGGCGGCGAAAATGGGTGAGCGCAGGGCTGAGGCTAGCGCGAGATCGTTATAGGGTTCGATCAGGTTGCGCAGCAGGTGCATGAGGTCGCGCACCTCCAGCGACTGCATAAAGGCCCCCCGACCTGATCCTATATAAGGTATGCCGGCACGCCGCAGGGACTCTTCGTAAAACCGGGCATGAGTACGATCGCGCAGCAGGATCATGATGTCGTCCCCGGTTATGGGGCGCATCCTGTTCTTGTCGGCGACAGGATTTCCCAGAAGCTGCCGGATTTTCCCGGCGATCAAGTCGCCTTCCTCGCGATGCCGCGTGTCTTCATCCGTCTGGCGTGGTTGTTCCAGCGGGTTTCTCCATGCCTGATCCGTATTTTCCCGTGGCAGGTCCAGCCGCCGGATGAGCGGCAGCAACTCGGCCCGGCCCCATAATTGCTGATGGTGCGTGTCGTGTTTCTCGAAGTCCTGCAACGGATAATCACCGTCTGTTTCGATTTCAGTGTCGCCGGGGCGATGAAAGACAAGATTGACGAACCGGATAATGGCAGGCGAAGAGCGCCAGGACAGATGCTGCGTCAGCGTTTGTGCTTGTGCATGTTGTTGCAGCCAATGGCGGGCTGTATGAAACAGGCGCGGATCGGCGCGGCGAAAACGGTAAACCGACTGTTTTTCATCACCGACGAGAAAGACGCTACGACGACGCTCCGGGTCTCCGGCCACCATCTCTTGCAGCAGCGGCAGCAGCAGGCGCCACTGGGTCGGGTTGGTGTCCTGGAATTCATCCACCAGCAGATGGTCGATACGCTGATCCAGTTTGAATTGCACCCATTCGGCATGGCGGCTACGGTTCAGCAGTTGGTAGGTATTCCATTCCAGGTCGGCGAAGTCGAGCAGGCCACGCCCCCTCTTGAGTCGCTGATATTCTTCGAGCAGCGCCACACCGCACACATACCAGGCCTGGGAGATGCGGCATGTCTTCTGACGTTTGAACTCCGCAATGGCCGCCATCAACTGTGCAGCGATCCCCTGATGCAGGTTGACCAGATCATTGGCATGCTTGGCGCCAAGTTTCTTTTCCAGCACCTGAGAGCGCTTCACCTGGCGCGGCTCATCCTTATCGGTCAGCAGCACGGTACGAATCCGATTGAAGGTTTGCTGTGAAGGCGTCCCGTCCGACAGCGCGCGTGTCAGGTCCGCGACATGTTCCTGGTTCGTCGCCGTAGGATGACCGCCCAAAAGTTCTGCATAACGTGCGATTTGTTGACGCATTTCGGGATTTTGGACAAAGGCGATGAGCGGATCGGCGTCGTCGGTAGTGCCGAGCAATTGCCGAAGTTGTGTCACGGCAAAACCCTCAGGGTCTTCTTCATTTTCGGTATAGGCCCACCAGTCGCTGCGGTGTGCCAGAAAATCATTCAGCGCCGTACTTGTGCCGGCCACGCCAGCGCATTCTTTCAGCAGTGTATCCAGCGCCCCGGATAACACGCCTCCTTTTTCTCGGAACGCATATTGGTCTAGCGCAAGCCAGGCGGCTTGCTCCAGTTCAGCCGTTGTCTCGATAAGCTCAAATCCCGGCGGTACGTCCGCCTCGAGAGGGAAACGTCGCAGTATTTCCTGACAGAAGGCATGAAACGTAGTTGTGCGTAGGACGTGTATCGCGCCCAGATGTTTTTCATAAAGCCCGCGCGCGATGTTGCGGCTTGTCTGATCGGTTCTGGCGCCGATTTCGGTGAGCTGTTTGACGAGCGTTCCCTCGTCGCTCGCGGCAAGGGCGAACAGACGTTCGGTGACGCGTTCATGTATTTCGCCGGCGGCCTTGCGCGTAAAGGTGATGGCCAGGATGGCGCCGGGCTCGCTGCCTTCGAGCAGCAGGCGAATGATGCGGCTGGTCAGCAGCCAGGTCTTGCCGGTGCCGGCGGCGGCATGGACCACGACGTTGTTTTCCGGGGCGGTGGCGAGTGCAGCATCAATCATGGTTGCGGACCCGGATGGGCGGTCGATAACCGGCGTATAACTTCATGTATTTCCATGGAAATATAAAGGTTTGCCGAAGGTCCGATTGGCTTGCAACTTGGGCTCCCCGGCCTATATTTATAAGAGGAAGGGAAGCCAAATAGGGACATATCGTAGCTGACGACATCGGAAGTAAGCAGGGAAGTCTCAAGGGATGCAAGGATGCATTCTGGAAGCAAGTGATCAGTAGAAATACCGGAGGCGGCCATGAACGGCCGCCTCTTTTTTTATCTCGATCACTTACGATGCGGATGATTCTGGTTCGGCCCACATTTCGCGGCGACACAGCCCCTCCATTTCACAAATCCGGCAAGTTTCCATGTCACCCCACGCGGGCAATGGTGTTTCAGCATCAAGGCGGCGTTTGAGCAGCATCAATCGTTCACGCACTGCCGCGCGCAACAGGGCCAGTGACTGGCCATCGAGAGTTGCCTTTTCATTTACGTTCTCGCCGTCCAGCGCAAGAAATGTCGCCTGTGTAACATTTTCCTTTTCCAGCAACAGGGCATAGAACGGAAGCTGGATATTTTCACCTCGGAGCACCTCATCACGTGAGGGCACGGAACCGGTTTTGTAATCGATGATGCCATACCCGTCCTTGCCATGGTCGAGGCGATCAATGCGCCCGGTAAGGGTGATTTGTGTTTCACCTTCGAGAAACTTTTGTTCTCTCTTGATTTCCGATGCCTCAGCCTGCCACTGCGCTGCACGTTTCATTTCCCATTCCACATAGGCCGGAATGCATTTCTCCCAGCGGTAGAGCCAGCCTCGTGCCAAGAAGCGCCGGCGCAGATCCTTGGCGAATACCTGTTGCGAAATCTGGTGCAGCAGGGCCTCCGCGTCGGGTCGGGTGGCGTCATCGAGCTTGGCTCGCCACGGACCGGCAAGACCGGGCATGCCGGTATGGAAGGCTTGCAAGATGCGATGCACATGGATCCCGTAATCCACTTTTTCGATTTCCTCGCGCACTTCGTCTTCCGGCGCCAGACCCAGACCGCGGGCCGCAAAGAACTGGTAGGGGCAATTGACCAAACGCTGGTAGTCCGTGGCAGTAAATGCCGCTGGCAACATGGATGGCGGCAGGCGCGCGGCCGGTGGTGCCACGGGCGTCGGCAGCGGCGCATCGCGCACGACAATGATGGTATCGGGTTGTAGCACGAGCCATTCCAGTTCGGGATCGCGCAGTGAAGTGTTGTAGGATATTTCGTGAAAGGCGCGCAGGCGTTCCACCCAGGGGCTCGGGACCAGGCGTTCGCCTTCGTGTTCACGGCGCAGGCTAACTACTACGCGCGGCGCGGCTTCGAGCAGACGGCGGAAATCCTGAAGCAGCGCGGCGTAGCGCCGTGCCAGCGACGGCAAGCCCAGTTCGGTGCGCGCGCTGTCATTAAAATACGGGGGCGCGCCGATTTGCCCTGGCAGGTGTTCGCGCACCGCCCCGGCGACAATGAGCGCATCGAAGCGGTAGAGCCGCGATTCCGCGAAGCTCATCAGTTCCACGCCGCGCCCTTGCATCGGCGGATGAAAACGGCGCTGTTCCATGCCGCGCCGCAGCCACTGGTGAAAATCGGCCCACGACAGGCGCAGGCTGCTGTGCCGGGCGGCTGAGCGCATTTCATCGAGCACGTTCAACAGTTCACGGCCGGCGTCGTCTTTTTCAAACCCCGCCGACAAACCCAGGTTTTCAAGGCTTTTGAGCAGTGCATCCAGGAATTCCAGCAAGGCTCGCGGCCGTGCCGTTGTCAGGGGAATCAGGGGAGACGCTGCGTCTTCCAGCCGGTCCATCAACTGTGTCAGCGCTGTGCCAGCCGCGGCGTGTTCTTCGCGCCAATCAGTCTTGGCGCGTTCAAGGCCGTGACGGTAATGCTCGACCCCGGAAGTGATGTTGTATGAGCGAATGACGGTTTGCTCGAACAGGGAGACGAGGCGGTCAAATTCCGGTTGCCTGACGCCAAGTTGCAGAAAGGGCGATTTCAGCAAATCAAGCAGAGGGGCGTGGGAGAAATTCTGCTCCATGCATTCGAGCCAGCGCGCCAACGCGGTCGCGGCGCTGGTGGTCGAGAGTGTCCAGCCACCGGCATCTACCAGCCCGATGTGGGCACGTTCCAGTAGCGCGCGCACACGGCGCGCCAACTTGCGGTCGTTGGTGACGATGCCGATATCACGCAGACCCTGTGTGAGCCAGCGTCGTACCTGAAGATCGATGGCGCGTGCCTCGGATTCGGCGTCCGCCGCCTCATGCAGAATCAGACGTGCTTGCGCGGGACTGGTCGGCGAAGCCGCCGCCTGCTGCTGGGCGCGCTGCCGCAAGTTGCCATCCTCTGAGGCAAAAACACGATCGAGAAAATCTGCATACGCGTCGCGTGCGGGGATGGCCTGTAATTTTTCCTGCAATGCGCTCAGAAGATACGTCGTCGGATTTTCCGGATCCTTGTTGCCGGGACCATGAATCAACAATGTCAGGCTCTGACGGGCAAGCAGTGTTTTGATCCAGTTTATTTCCGCGCGCGAGAAATCCACGAAACCGGCCAGATAGACCCGGGTATCACCCGTTAGTTGACCGGCGCTTCGTTCCAGACCGTCCGTGAATTGCAGCGTTTGGTCCTGAAGATCATTTCTCTTGAGACGCTCGCGCCATGCGCCCCACAACACGTGCACCAGCTGTGCCTCGTCGCTGAACGGTGAAACATCGCCCGTCCCGGCATTGTGGCCCGGTGCAATTTGCCGAATCAGATCGGCGGGGTTTTCTGGCAGTTGGCATTCCTGAAGCGCCAGATCGTCGAATAATGCCAACAGGCTGTCAGCCAGCGGCCAGTCGCCGTAGGCCCGGCGCCAATGGGGATAATCGTGCAGCACATCGAGCAGCAGGATTTCACGCGCCGTTGTGCTCAGCCGACGCATGTTGCTGTCGGCAAAGCGTGTTGCCCAGGATGCCAGCGTGCCGGTGAAGGGCGGGAGCAGGGCGGTGAAATTTTTCAGCGCCGCCTGTTCCCGGAGTATCCGGCGAAAACGCGGCACGGCGCTGCTATGGGGGAGCAATACAGCTTGTTGGCTTAAGTCCGGAAGACGGTCTTTATGCCGTTCCAGCAACAGCATGGCGAGATGACATAGCGGATCGTCTCCGTAGGGGACCAGTATGACCGGTGCGTCAGCGCTCAAGGTACTTGAGTTTGTTGGGCTTATCTTCCCACTCGGCCGCGTCCGGCGGTCCGGGTTTTTTCTCGGTCAACACTGGCCATTTTTTAGTCAGTTCGGCGTTGATGGCAGTGAATTGCTTCTGGTCTTCCGGCAAGTCATCTTCCGCAAAAATGGCGTTTACCGGGCATTCGGGTACACACAGGGTGCAATCGATGCATTCTTCGGGGTCAATGACCAGGAAGTTAGGGCCTTCATGGAAACAATCCACGGGGCAGACTTCCACGCAATCCGTGTATTTACAGCGGATGCAGCTTTCCGTGACCACGTACGTCATTGATGCTCTCCAGAAATTTTAAAGCGGGCCGAATAATACACGCGTGCGCCAATGCGTGGAATAACTGAAGACCCTGTTTATATTCGCTATAAATCGGCGATAAACATGGGATTTTTCCATTATGCAGCAAGATGTCCCGGCACTACACGCACGGCATGTGCTATATAATCACTTGATAGTATTCGGAAATACTTTGAGACCACAGACAGGAAGTCACGGTGACCGGACTGGCTCTCACATTACCTACTAAGCGTGTCTCGGCCTGGATGGCGGAGACCGATCCCAAGTACGCGCAAGCGTGGATCGCTTCCTTGCCGCTCGCCGACAGCGCGGAGACAGCACGGGAAGTTTACCAGGCGCTTTATACCCTCAATCGTCAGGATCTGGACGCCGCGCGTCGCTTCGAGCTGATGGAGCTTTACAACGCTCCCGTAGCCACTGTCACCTCCACATTGGAGTCGTATTTTACCCGTGCCGCACTGCCGCTGACGCCGAAGAAACGCCAGCTGGCGGAGTTTATCCGCCAGTTGCACATGGAAATGGCCTACGGCTACAAGGGCTGCCTTCAGGATCTGGAAAAGCAGCGGTTGCGCTGGGGCAAGAAATCCTTGCGTGCGCAGGCGCTGGTGCGCTCCCTGCATTACCTCGGCGAGATGTTGCTGCATTCCTATCAGGTGTACATGCCGTATCCGCCGGAGGTGTGGCGCGAGATACATGCCATCTATCAGTATGCCGCCGAACACGATTTGACGCAGGAGGTGCTCGACTCGCCCGCGCCCACGACTGCCAAGACCACGATCAGCCACGAATACATTCACATCCTGCTCCTGGGTTTGAGCAATCCTTATCAGTTGCCGCAGGGTGAATGCCGGCAGGTGCAACGTTTCCTGCATCAGTGGAGCGCCAAGGCGGAGCTGAGAGACGCTCTCAAGTCCGCACCATCGGCTGGATATTTCCTCATCGATCCCGCGACCGATTCACCGCCGGTACCGTTTCCTCAAGGCGAGGCATTCCAGCCGGGTCAGGGGGTGCGACTGCTGGATGCCGTGGAACTGCTGCGCTCCATTCAGTTTTTCATCCAGCGCCTGCAACAGGGCGACAGCGCCCGCGCGCTGTCGCTGGGTATTGATTGCCTGGATTCCGTCTGCCTCGACATGTTGCAACGCATGATGCGCTCTTGGGGCCAGTTGCCCAAGCGGCAGTTCTCGCGTATTCAGCGCAGTGGCCCGGCCTTCGTGTGTGCCGGTATCCAGGCGCTGCATTTTTTTGCCAGCGGCCAAAAACCATTCGCTCCACCGGTAAGTGTTGCCAAACACGAAGCCACTGACGACCGCGTGATTCTCCCGTCGCATATCGAGGAAGACATCACACGCGAGGTGCGCGCGGACGAGGAGGATTTCATCGCGCTCGACGAACCGGTGGCGGTGGGGCCGATGCCGCAGACGGAACCGCGCGAGAGCACCGTTTCTTCCGGCGAAGGATTTCGTGTCGATCGCTGGCAGATCAAGGATGCCGCGCCCAAGGGGCTGCAATTGGTGCGCTTTGGCAGTTCACACACCTATGTACGTGTCGGCGATGCCGTGGGTATCCAGCAGATGGACGAGATCGGCCGTTGGAGCGCCGGCGTGGTGCGCTGGATGAAAAGCCCCGAGGCCGGCAGCTTGGAAATGGGCATTGAATTGCTGGCCTCCGGCGTCAAGCCGGTGGCGGTCGCCCTGGTGCGCGGCACTGGCACAGGCGATTATCAGCCCGCGCTGCTTCTGCCAGCCATCGAAGCCCTGCGCCGCCCGGCCACGCTGCTGTTGCCGCGCGGTGTTTACGCTCCCGGCAGCAATCTTTTGCTGGCGGAAGAAACGGAAGCAATCCGCACCGTGCGCCTGTTGCAGCGGCTTGAGTATACGAACGTCTTCGAGCTGCTGGTGTTTGCCGACGTTGTCCCCGATCAACGGGGATGAAGCCGCCAAAGCTTGCAGGGTTTGTCGGTTTGGTTATTGACCCATGTAATGATGAAATGTGACCTAAGTAACTGTTGAAAAACCATTTATGACTGACCGGACCGCCAGGTTAGACGTCACGGGGCCAGGTTATACGTCAGAATGTGACGTCTAAATTACGTTAGAACTACTCGCAACATAGGGCTGCGATATGTCAGCAGAAATACAGTTTCACATAGGCGTTGGCATCAAGGCGCCGATCTCCGAGGGGTCGTATGAAGTCGGCCACGCCAGAATCGATGTGCATTACCCGAAGGTGATAAATCTGGGCCTTGGGTCAATGCCGCTACCTCATGGGCTAAGCACCGTCTTTGTTGTTACTTGGTCTGACGCCCATGGCGACGATTCAAAATACTTAAAAGCAAAAACACATCACCGCCATCTCGTCATTCATAAAGCCCTGGACTCCATAAATGAGTTGCTGCAAGCATATAAACTTGTGCGCATGGGGCACATCGATGGCTGCGGCGTAAGAACAATTGGAAAATATGACACATTGTTTTACTTTTCCACAATAGATGGGCAGTCCAGCGGCGACTTGAATGTGGGTTGGAAAGCTGGTCTTGGCAATATCTCACCAGAGTCACCTCACGATCCGTTCGGAACCACGGGCCTGGCGAAGCCCCACATAGGTACATCCACACTTCCAGTGGCTAGGCGTTTTTTACGATGCTATGAGCTTTTAGAGCACGGCTTCTACTCGGAAGCTTTCATCATCGCCTTTTCCGCCATGGATGACTTGATTCAGGAAATGCTACATCAACAATTAGCCTTGCGGGGAATGAGCAAGAAATCAGAGCGAGACTCCTTGCTAAGAGGCATTAAAGAAAGCAGGCTAAAGCTATATCTTGGGCCGGTTCTGAAAATTGCATGCGGCAACTCAATTAAAGAGCTTTGGGAAAGCTCAGAAAAAGCACTTCAGTGGATAAATGGTATTAGAAATGAGATCGCTCATGGAGGGCTCAAAGCCAACCATGATACGGCTGCAGTCGGCATTTATGCCTGCATAAAGATTCTTCAAACCCTGCACGAAGCGAAGTTGATCAACGTTGAATTTCCGGTGGAGTTTTTTAGGCATGCAAAAATCACGGCAAGTTGGACGAGCGACCCGCCAAACTGGGTTCCTCAGGGAGCCGTTGCCGAGAGCATGGACTATGCTCCATAAGTCCCACAGTTCTAACTGGCGGTTCAACGCGGACTGAACCTACCCCGAAAAAATAGACACCTCCCTTAAGGCAGTTACCCGGAGGTGTTGAATGAGAAGGAAAGAGAAGCACACGTTCTACAATTACCAGTTCAAGCACACGGCGGTGAAGATCACCGACCACCCCCATATCCAGTCGATCGATGTCGCCGAGGCGTTGGGGATCCACCCCATCATGCTGTATCGCTGGAGACAGGAGATGCGCGAAGGCAAGATCAAGGATAACGAACAAGAGGCCCGCTCCCGGTCGGAACTGCTGGACGCCAAGGCCAGAATCCGGACGTTAGAGCGTCAGCTCAAGGCGCTTCGCGAGGAGAACGTTATATTGAAGCAAGCCGAGAGGTTCTTTCCCGAAAAAAAGTCTCGGCGTTCCGGTTCATCGCCGAACACGAAGGGCGGTGCCCGGTAGCGGCCCTGTGCCGGAAGCTCGGCGTGTCGCGCAGCGGCTACTACGCCTGGCGGGACCGGGAAGCGAGCCGGCGCCAACTCGATGATCAAAGGCTCCTGCCGGTGATGCAAGCCATCCTCAAGGCGAGCCGCGAGACCTACGGCTATCCCCGTGTGCACGCGGCCTTGAAGGCCCGGAACATCGTCTGCGGGAGAAACCGGGTGGCCCGGCTCATGCGGGAAAATGGCCTGAAAGCGCGGATGGCCCGGCGCTTCAAGTACCACCGCCATCGCGACTGGCTGTTCGCGAAAACCCCGAACCTCCTGCTGGATCGGCCCCACGCCACCGCGCCGAACCAAGTCTGGGTCGGGGATGTGAGCTACATCCGGGTACGTAAGAAATGGTCGTATATCGCGATCGTCATGGATCACTACACCCGCAAAATCCTGGGCTGGAGCTTCTCGCAGAGCCACGATGCCGCGCTGACCCGCGAGGCCTTGCTCATGGCGGCCCAGACGAGCCCGCCCCACCAACACACCATCTTCCACTCGGACCAGGGCTCGGAGTATGCCAGCAAGGAGTACCGCGCCGTCCTGGAATCGACCGGGTTGCGCATCAGCATGAGCCGTAAGGGCCACTGCTGGGACAACGCCCACATGGAATCCTTCTTCGGGACCCTCAAGACCGAGATGGTGTACTTCCAGAAATTCCAGCAGCTGGAGGAAGCCGTGGCCTACATCGCCGAGTACATCCGCTTCTACAATTGCGAACGGCTGCATTCCAGTTTAGGGTATTGCACGCCCAACCAGTGCGAGGCTAATGCAGCATGACGGGTGTCTACGGAATCGGGGTAAGGTCAGACATCAAAAGCTCCGCTTTTGACGCCGGTTAACCTATACGTTAGGGGTTTCACATGAAAGGTTATGCCGCATTATTGAACCCAGAGTCACACCCAGCCATTCTCGAATTGATAGCTGATTATATTCATCATCGCGGTTCTCTTTCTTTTGTTTTTTGCGATTCAGTTGAGCATGTGGGGCCTTATGTTGAACTCGCGCTAGTTCGGAAAGATCACGGGCCGTGGAAAGTTTTGATTCCTTTTTCATCTGTCCTCGCTATCTGTGACGCATCCGAAACACAAGACGGGCTTGGTTTCTTGCGTAATGAAGCATGTTAATAAAAACCACTAACCCGGCGCTCAAGGCGACTCGCCGCTGCGCGGCTCGCGCCTTAGCTCGGCGTTGGGCATCTCATATGAACAGGAACCCACAAATGCATATCAAAATCCTACATATTCTCGTGCCTGCACTTGCTCTGTTGTTTGCTGCCGTGCCTGCCTTCGCACAGCAGTCACTTCAAAACCGCCTGTTTCAACGTGCGATTGAGGCAACAAAGTGTGAAGAAATTCCCAACAATGGGCGCTACTGCACATACAAATTTGGGAAGGTGCTTCAAGTAGGCATTAAGGATGTCGGCGGCTCAGATACGGTAGTCGGCTTTCACAACTCCAATATCAATAACGAGTTGTACGCTGTGCTGTACTTTGGCTGCGTATCTATTGTTCCCGGTCACGCTCACCCAAAAAACTACGACCGAGATTACGGAGTGTTTATTTCCCCTAAAACTGGGACTATTTACCGTACATCTTCTGAGTGCCAGGCTTCGTTGAAGTGATGCCCAACCCATCCATCAACACGGACTGGCTTACAGCGGGCTTCGCCCGCCTCCAGCCAGCCGGTTATGTCACACGTTGGGCTACTTGAGAGAATCACAATGAATCGACTGCGAAGTATCGTAAAATCAGTATTGAAATCAGTCTTGCCTCTTCGAATCCACCGGTTACTGCGCGCCAGGCACCGTGATTTCGTTTTCTGGCGGGCCATGAAGCGTTTCCTGAAACATCCCGAAGCTTGCATACATCCAGGTGGTTCCGTAATCAATGATTTGATATACGGTTGGGGAAACGAGGATTGGAGTGCTCGAGATGAATATCTCGTATGTTGTTTGGAACATGCACTGACTGTAAATGCCCCAATACTGGAATGTGGCTCTGGGTTGTCTACGATCCTGGTTGGGGCTGTCGCGAAAAGGCGTGGCTATAGCCATTGGGCTTTTGAGCACACACCGGAGTGGGCCCACAAGGTGCAACGATGCCTCAATAAATACAAGATCGATTCCGTCGTCCTCCATGCAAAGCCGCTTAAGGATTTTGGTAGTTTTTTCTGGTACGACCCGCCTTTGAAATCGATGCCCGATAGTTTTGCCTTGGTCATTTGCGATGGTCCTCCCGGCAGCACTAAAGGAGGAAGATATGGTCTTGTACCCATCATGAAGGAAAGACTAAAGCAGGGTTGCGTCATTTTGCTCGACGATGCTGGTCGCAAAGAAGAGCAGGAAATCGCAAGGCGTTGGGAGACTGAGCTTGGCAGCCCCTTTGAAGTTCTTGGTCGCGTCAAGCCCTACATCAAAATGACGATGGTTGGTAAGTGATACTAAAACCCAACCTAACTTGGCGCTGCACTGGACAGGGATTCCACTAGCACTCCATCCACGTTTCTAACGCCGCAGCTCTTCCGTTAGATGCGGCTGTATAAGGCGCAGCATTTCAGCGTGGATTTTCGGGTTACCCGCGAGGATGTTGCCGCTTTCCAGATAACCCTGATTACCGGCAAGATCGGTGACCAGTCCGCCAGCTTCCAGAACAATTAAGGCACCGGCGGCCATGTCCCAGGAATTCAGACCAATCTCCCAGAAACCTTCGTAGCGCCCGCAGGCGACATAGGCCAGATCGAGTGCGGCCGAGCCGGGGCGGCGGATGCCGCTGGTGCTCAGCATGAATTCCTTCAGTGTCCCTACCCACGCATCCATATGTTGATGTGAGCGAAAAGGAAAGCCTGCACCTAGCAGGGCGTATTCAAGTTCAGTGACGCGGCTCACGCGTATACGACGGTCGTTCAGTTGGGCACCGTTGCCACGTGAGGCGGTAAAGAGTTCATTGCGCGAGGGATCGAACACTACTGCCTGGTCCAGCCGATCTTTATGTTTGAGCGCGATCGAAACAGCGAAGTGGGGCAGGCCGTGCAGAAAGTTGGTGGTGCCATCGAGCGGATCGATGATCCATACAAAATCATCGCCAGACTGAGCGCCGGTCTCTTCACCGAGAAAACCGTGGTGCGGATAGGCGGCGCGCAGGACCCGGATTATTTCATTTTCCGCCATCCGGTCTACTTCGCTGACGTAATCCTTGAGCCCCTTGGTCTCGACTGTCAGGCGTTCCAGCCGGTCGGCATGGCGCATGATGATATTGCCGGCGTTACGCGCGGCCTTGACCGCCATGTTCAGCATGGGATGCATAAGAATTACCGGATAATGTAAGAGAACGAAGATGCGCTGATGTGGGGCGGCATTGTAATCGGCTAGGCAGGGCGTTGAAAGCAGAAACGCAGCGCCCAAGCCTGTAGAATGCTCGCCGGTCATCCTCACAGGCCGGTTCATGGTCCCAGCGAACATCCGTATCGTGCTCGTGCGCCCCACCCACCCGGGCAATGTGGGCGCGACGGCGCGCGCCATGAAGAACATGGCGTTGCGCAGTTTGTACCTGATTGAGCCTGAAAAATTTCCCAGCCCCGAGGCCACGGATCGCGCCGCTGGCGCCGATGACGTGCTGCAGGGCGCGGTGATCTGCGCCTCGCTCGATGAGGCGCTCAAGGATTGCCACCTCGTTATCGGCACCAGCGCGCGCTCACGTCGTATCGAATGGCCCACTCTTGACCCGGCGGCTGGCGCCAGACGTCTGGTGGAGGGTGCACGGAACGGACCGGTGGCGCTGTTGTTTGGTCAGGAGCGCACCGGCTTGCTTAATTCTGAACTGGACCGGTGCCATTTCGTAGTAACCATCCCCGCCGATGAGGCGTATTCGTCCCTGAATTTGGCCAGCGCGGTGCAGATTCTGGCCTACGAGATATATCGGGAGGCTCTGGCCGGTGCCGCCGTCAGCCCGACTGAGGTGCGCGAGGGCAGGTTGGCGAGCAGTGATGACATGCAGCGCTTTTATCAGCACCTGGAAGAGGTGCTGCAGGAGATTGAATTCCTCAATCCGGATAAACCGCGGTACCTGATGCGCCGCTTGATGCGACTGTTTAACCGCGCCAGTCTGGACGATAACGAGATGAACATATTGCGTGGCATACTTAACGCCATTCAGCAGGGACGCCATAAAAATTGATTAAAATACTCAGGAATACTTATAATATTTAAATCAGGATATTAACTGCCATGTTTAAAAATCTGCGTGAATACCGGAACAGTATTTTCCAGCGTGATCCAGCGGCGCGATCCACGCTGGAAGTGTTGACGGCCTACCCGGGTGTGCATGCCCTCGCGTTCCACCGCATGTCGCATCGACTATGGATCTGGCGTTTGCGCTGGCTGGCACGAATGCTTTCCCAGCTGGGACGCTGGCTGACCGGCATTGAAATCCATCCGGGGGCCAAAATCGGCAAGCGCTTTTTCATCGATCACGGCATGGGCGTGGTCATCGGCGAGACTGCCGAGATTGGCGATGACGTTACCCTGTACCACGGCGTAACCTTGGGCGGGACCACCTGGCGCAAGGAAAAACGCCATCCCACTTTGGGGAATAATGTCGTGGTGGGGGCGGGTGCCAAGATTCTCGGCCCGATTATCGTGGGCGATAACGCCCGTGTGGGGTCCAATTCCGTGGTGGTTAAGGATGTCCCGGCCGGGGCCACCGTCGTGGGCATTCCGGGGCGAGTCATGAGCCCGAGGAAAGACGACTCTAAATCTCAGCTACGGGAAGCGATGGCAAAGAAAATCGGCTTCGATGCCTACGGCCAGAGCCCGGACATGCCGGATCCGGTGGCGCATGCGATCGATCTTATCCTGGATCACATGCATCTCATTGATGGTAAAATGAAAGTTATTTCCAGCGCGCTGGAAAAGTCGGGATTTAAAGTAAATCTCGACATGCCCGAAATTGATGTCAGCAACCTCGAAGATCCACCATCCGCCATATATCCGCAAAGAGATAAGCCCAAAGAGAATAGTTGACTAAATCCATCAAGTAAGTAGAATTACAAGGGTACATAAACCGTGTGGGAATATATCCTATGAAACTGACAACTAAAGGTCGTTATGCCGTGACTGCCATGCTGGATCTGGCGCTGCGTTATGACAAGGGCGCGGTCACTTTGGCAGACATCGCCAAGCGCCAAGGCATCTCGCTGTCATATCTTGAACAGTTGTTTGCCAAACTGCGACGCAGTGGTCTGGTGGATAGCGTCCGTGGCCCGGGTGGAGGTTACAACCTGGCCATGGAACCGAACAAGATCTCGGTGGCCAAGATCATTGTGGCGATCAACGAGAATATTGACGCGACGCGTTGCGGTGGTGAGAGAAATTGCCATGGTGACGAAACCTGTCTGACGCACCAGCTGTGGGAAGACCTGAGCACCCGTATTCATGATTTCTTGAACGGAATCACCTTGGGCGATCTGGTTAACAAGCCGCATGTGCAGGAAGTGGCCTCGCGTCAGGAAGGAAGAATGCAGGCAGCAGCGCATTCCTGATCGTTGCGTAGTTTGATCATGCCGGTTTTTCTGAATGCGGTGAGCGTGATTCACGCACGTCGGCACGACGACGTTGCGGAAGATTTTGATTCGGCCTTACTGTTCTCCGTTCCAAGGCATGAATTGGAGATGATGCAAAGATTATGAAAAAGCCTATTTATCTGGATTACTCCGCGACCACGCCGGTGGACCCGCGCGTGGCGGACAAGATGTGCAAATATCTGACACCGGACGGTGAATTTGGCAACCCGGCCTCGCGTTCGCATCCCTTTGGTTGGCATGCCGAGGAAGCGGTCGAAGAGTCGCGCGCGCATATCGCTGCGCTGATTGGTGCCGATCCCAAGGAGATTGTCTGGACCTCGGGCGCGACTGAATCCGACAACCTCGCTATCAAGGGCGTGGCTAGCTTCTATGGCAAGAAGGGCAAGCATATCGTCACCTGCAAGACCGAGCACAAGGCGGTTCTCGACACCTGTCGCCAGCTCGAGCGCAGTGGCTTCGAGGTCACCTATCTCGATCCAGAACCGAATGGACTGCTTGATCTGGACAAGCTCAAGGCCGCCATGCGCCCGGATACCATCCTGGTTTCAGTCATGCACGTGAACAACGAGATTGGCGTCATTCAGGATCTTGCCGCCATTGGGAAAATCACACGTGAGCGTGGCGTGCTGTTTCACTCGGACGCGGCGCAAAGCACGGGCAAGGTGCCCATTGATGTGAACGCCATGAACATTGATTTATTGTCGATGTCGGCGCACAAGACCTACGGGCCGAAAGGTGTGGGGGCGCTGTATGTCCGGCGCAAACCGCGCGTCCGGCTGGAAGCCCAGATGCATGGCGGTGGACATGAGCGCGGCATGCGTTCTGGAACACTGGCCACGCACCAGTGCGTCGGCATGGGTGAGGCCTACCGTCTCGCGAAACAGGAAATGGCGACGGAGAACGAGCGCATTCGCGGTCTGCGCAACCGGTTGCTTAGCTCACTCAAGGGCATGCCCGAGGTCTATGTCAACGGTGACCTGGAACATCGTGTGGCGCACAATCTCAACATGAGTTTTAATTTTGTCGAAGGCGAATCGCTGATCATGGCGCTCAAGGACATTGCGGTGTCTTCGGGCTCGGCCTGCACCTCGGCGAGTCTGGAACCTTCCTATGTGTTGCGGGCGCTGGGTCGCAATGACGAACTCGCGCACAGTTCGATCCGCTTTACCATTGGGCGTTTCACCACGCAGGAAGAAATCGACTATGCGGCCGGGCTGGTGAAGGAAAAAGTTGCAAAACTGCGCGAGCTGTCACCGTTGTGGGAGATGCACCAGGAAGGCATCGACCTCAGCAAGGTGCAGTGGGCGGCACATTGAGTAGCGAATGATTTTGGCGATATTCAGGAGACACGACCATGGCATACAGTGAAAAGGTGTTGGACCATTATGAAAATCCACGTAACGTCGGGGTGCTGGACAAAGGCGACCCGAAAGTGGGCACCGGCATGGTCGGCGCGCCGGCTTGCGGTGACGTCATGAAATTGCAAATCAAGGTGAACGCACAGGGCATCATCGAGGACGCCAAGTTCAAGACCTACGGTTGCGGCAGCGCCATCGCATCGAGTTCGCTTCTGACCGAGTGGGTCAAGGGCAAGTCGATTGAAGAAGCAGGCAAGATCAAGAATACACAGATTGCCGAAGAACTTGCCTTGCCGCCGGTGAAGATCCACTGTTCGGTGCTGGCAGAAGACGCCATCAAGGCGGCGATTGCGGATTATCAGACGAAATCCGCGACCAGAGATCCGAAGGCCGACGCTGCCTGAGCAAGACCGGACCTGTAAAGGAGTAATGTTGATATGGCAATTACCATGACCCAGGCCGCCGCGGACCGCGTGCGGAATTTTATCGAGAAGCGTGGCAAGGGCGAAGGACTGCGCCTGGGTGTGCGGACGTCCGGTTGTTCGGGGAAGGCCTATGTCGTTGAGTACGCCGACAAGATCGAGCCTGATGACCATGTTTACGAGAGTCACGGCGCGAAGGTAATCGTGGACGCCAAGAGCCTTCTCTTTCTCGATGGCACGGAGCTCGATTACACCCGCGAAGGTTTGAGCGAAGGTTTCAAGTTTAATAACCCCAACGTCAAGGATGCCTGCGGCTGCGGGGAAAGCTTTAATACCTGAGACGGCGAGCGTCACCGGCATGTGCGCCGCACCGGGCAAAAATCACTTCGAACTTTTCGGTCTAGCGGCGGCATTTGATGTCGATGCCGACGACTTGGCGTCGCGCTACCGCGAACTTCAGCGACGTGTTCACCCCGACAAGTTTGCCAACGCATCCGATCAGGAGCGTCGGCTGTCCCTGCAAATGACGGCACTCGTCAACGAGGCTTTCATGACGCTCAAGGATCCTGTGCAACGTGGACGTTATCTCCTGAGCCTGCGTGGCGTTGATGTCGGTGAAGAAACCGACACGGCGATGGAGCCGGCGTTTCTCATGGAGCAGATGGAATGGCGCGAGAATCTTGAGGAAATCCGCCAGGCTGACAATCCGCACAAGCAATTGGCTGAATTGGCAAACCGGATCGAGCAGCGCATGCAGGATAAGATCGGAAACTTCAGAAGCTCTCTTGATAAGGACTCTCCCGAGGAGATCAGGAAAGCACGCAACATCGTGCGCGAGATGCAGTTTCTGGAAAAAATGCAGCAGGAAATTGATAATCTTGAGGAAGAATTGAGCTGACGTCAGGTTTTGTTGTAATCGCCGCGCGTCACCTCAGCTATTAACGATCATGGCACTGTTTCAAATCAGCGAACCGGGACAAGCACCAGCGCCACACGAGAGCCGTCTCGCCGTGGGTATCGACCTCGGCACCACCAATTCGCTGGTCGCCTGTGTACGCAGCGGCGTGGCGGACACATTGCCGGACGAACAGGGCCGCCATTTGTTGCCCTCTGTGGTGCGTTATCTAACGCAGGGCGAGCCGGTCGTGGGCCACGATGCCATGGCCGTGGCGCACGAGGACCCGCTGAACACCATCGCCTCGGTGAAGCGTCTCATGGGGCGCGGTATCGAGGATGTGCGCAAACTCGGCAAATCGTTGCCCTATGAATTTTCTCATGGCGAATCGGCAATGCCGCGCCTGCACACCATTGCCGGTGAGCGCAGCCCGGTGGAAATCTCCGCCGAAATCCTGAAAAAGCTTAAAAAACGTGCCACGGAAACATTGGGCGTGGATATCGCTGACGCGGTCATCACGGTGCCGGCGTATTTTGACGATGCCCAGCGCCAAGCGACCAAAGACGCCGCCCGCTTGGCCGGGCTGAACGTTTTGCGGTTGCTGAATGAACCCACGGCGGCAGCCATCGCCTATGGTCTCGACAGGAATCCGCAGGGTATTTACGCGGTCTACGATCTGGGCGGCGGCACGTTTGATATTTCATTGCTGCGGCTGAATCGTGGGATATTTGAGGTGATGGCGACAGCGGGAGACTCCGCGCTCGGAGGCGATGACATGGATCACGCCATTGCCGAATGGATCATGCGCGAGGCCGGGATTCGGGATGATGCCGATCAGCGGCAGATGCGCCGCCTGTTGCGCGATGCGCGCGTTGCAAAGGAGGCATTAACTCAAGCAGAACGGGTGCCTCTACACATTGATCTTGGCGATGGAAAAAGCTGGCGTGGCGAACTGGGGCGCGATCAACTTAATACTCTGATTGATTCCTTGATTGACCGCACTATTTCCCCCTGCAAACGCGTGTTACGCGATGCCGGAGTTCGTGCCAATGAAGTCGATGGCGTCGTGCTGGTGGGAGGGGCGACGCGCATCCCGCGCGTACGCGAGAAGGTGTCGCAGTTTTTCGGTCGCGAACCGCTCGCGGATATCGACCCGGACAGGGTGGTAGCCCTCGGTGCTGCCTTGCAGGCCGACGTGCTGATCGGTAACAAACGCGATGAAGAGATGCTGTTGCTGGATGTCATCCCCCTGTCGCTGGGGCTGGAGATCATGGGCGGTATGGTGGAAAAGGTTATTCCGCGCAACACCACGATCCCGGTCGCGAAGTCGCAAGACTTCACTACTTACAAGGACGGCCAGACCGCCTTGCTGATTCACGTCTTGCAGGGCGAGCGCGAGCTGGTTTCCGACTGCCGTTCGCTGTCTCGTTTTGAACTGCGTGGTATTCCACCGATGACGGCAGGTGCGGCGCGCATCCGCGTTACATTTCAGATTGACGCTGATGGATTGCTGAGCGTGTCGGCCAGAGAGCAGACGACGGGCGCTGAAAGTAGCGTGGTGGTCAAACCATCTTATGGTTTGACAGATAATGAAATCGAAAGAATGTTGCGTGAGTCTATTACATATGCGCATGAGGATGATGCAGCACGCAAACTCCGTGAACAACAGGTCAATGCCAGCCGCTTGCTGGACACGGTGCGCAGCGCGCTGGACGTAGATGGCGCACTATTGAGCGCGAGTCAACGCAGCGAAATTGAGAACGCCCTGGCGGATCTGCAAGCTGTGCGCGACGGGAATGATTTTGCACACATCAGGCGCACCATCAAGAAGCTTGACACAGCAACCCAGACGTTTGCCCAACTTCGCATGGATGAGAATATTCGCAAGGCTTTGGCGGGACACAGGATTGATGAGTTTGATATGTCTCGGGACAAATCAGCGTCATGACGCGACTGACTTTTCTGCCGCACCCGCAAATCTGTCCGGAAGGCAAAACCATCGATGCCGAACCGGGTATCAGCATCTGTGATGCGGCATTGAATGCCGGCATTTCCATTGAGCATGCCTGCGAAAAGGCGTGTGCCTGCACTACCTGTCACGTGGTGGTGCGTGAGGGTTTCAACAGTCTGGGCACCGCTGAGGAAAAAGAAGAAGATTTGCTCGATAAGGCTTGGGGTCTTGAGCCCGAGTCGCGGCTTAGTTGCCAGGCCAAGGTCGGCAGCCGGGATTTGGTGGTGGAGATCCCCAAATACACGATCAATCTTGTTTCCGAGCAACATTAGAAGGAGCCGACCATGGGGCTGAAATGGACCGATAGTCGCGAGATTGCCATTGAGTTGAGTGAGAAACACCCGGATGTGGACCCGATGTCCGTGCGTTTCACGGACCTTCACAAGTGGGTGATGGGGTTGGAGGATTTTGACGACGCGCCTGAACACTCCGGCGAAAAAATTCTCGAAGCCATTCAGATGGCCTGGATGGATGAACACGGCGCCTAGCCGCCGGATCCCGTGACGCAGCTTTTACGAAGACGGCGGCTGGCTGCGCCCATTGCCGAATGAGCGCTCGTCTCGGTCACTGGGCGCCAGTTTCGACCGGGGGTTTTACCGCCAAAATAGCCTGTATTCGTTGTCTGCCCCGTCATCTGACGCTACACTATATGCTCGGGATGGACGTAAAAATCCCTTTTATTCCAGAACTTGCGATGTAATTTTTGTGAAGCACCGGAGATGTCATGGCTGGGGAGTCCCCCCCGCTGGCATGACCAGACGCCGGTGCGAGTATCCGTTGAGGATCTGCTTTGTCAGCTGCTGAAAAAACCAATTTGTTAAATCTGGATCGCCTGGCGATGCAGGAGTTTTTCGTTGGCGTCGGCGAGAAACCGTTTCGCGCCACCCAGGTCATCCAGTGGATTCACCAGTATGGCGTGGATGATTTTGATGCCATGACCAACCTGGGCAAGGACCTGCGCGCACGCTTGCGGGACATGGCAGAAATTCAAGCGCCGGAAATCATTCAGGACCAGACAGCCGCGGATGGGACACGTAAGTGGTTACTGCGACTCAATGGTGGCAATGCCATCGAGACGGTATTTATCCCTGAAGAGGACCGTGGCACGCTGTGTGTGTCCTCGCAGGTCGGGTGCACGCTCAACTGCTCCTTCTGTTCCACGGGCCAGCAGGGCTTCAACCGCAGTCTGACCGTGGCCGAAATCATTTCCCAGCTGCTGGTCGCCAATCGCGCCCTGGGGCGCGACCCCAAGGGCGATCGCATTATTACCAATGTTGTGCTCATGGGCATGGGCGAGCCGCTGCTTAATTTTGACAATGTCCTGCCCGCCATGCGCCTGATGCTGGACGATTATGCCTATGGCCTTTCGCGCCGTCGCGTGACCTTGTCCACGGCGGGCGTTGTGCCGATGTTGGAACGTCTGCGCGAGGAATGCCCGGTGAGTCTGGCGGTGTCGTTGCATGCGCCAAACGATGCGCTGCGTGATCAGCTGGTTCCGTTGAACAAGAAGTATGCTATTCAAGAGTTGTTGGAAGCTTGCCGACGTTACTGCGCCGATTCGCCACGCAGCCGCGTGACGTTCGAATACGTGATGCTTGACGGCGTTAACGACAGTGTCGAGCACGCGCATGAATTGGTTGATCTGTTGCAGACCGTCCCCTCCAAGGTCAATCTGATTCCTTTCAATACCTTTCCGCAGACGCAATATCGGTGCTCTTCAAAGGCGATTATTGACCGGTTTCGCGAGGTTCTAATCGCGGCAGGACTTACGACTATCACGCGCAAAACCCGTGGCGATGACATTGACGCGGCCTGTGGCCAGCTTGCCGGCCGCGTGCAGGATCGCACACGCCGGCGCGAACGCCTGGTAATCAAGGCAAGTCAGGCATGAACGCACGTATCGTCTTCTCAGCGGCTGTTCTGCTGCTTGCAGGATGCGCCTCTTCCGCGGATCGCGAAGCAGATCAGGACAAGCTGAACAAGCTGGCAGATACTCATGTTCAACTAGGCTCCAGCTATTTTCAGCGGGGTCAGCTTGATGTGGCCAAGCAAGAGCTGGACAAGGCGCTTAAGCTCATGCCGGATCACTCGCAGGCCAACAACATCATGGCGGTGCTGCATTGGCGCTTCAAGGAGCATGACAAAGCGGAACAGCTTTTTCGCAAGGCGCTGGCCAGTGATGAAAAAAATGCTTCAGCGCAGCACAATTATGGCGCCTTCCTCTGCGATCGTGGAAAGATAACTGAAGGCGTGCGGCACTTCGATTCAGCCGCGGCCAACCCACTGTACCCTTACACGGGTGAAGTGAATCTGAATGCCGGCATTTGCTTGATGAAAAAACCGGCGCCGGCGGCGGCCGAGAAATATTTCCGCGAAGCCTTGCTCGTCAACCCAAAATTGCCCGGAGCGCTCTACCAGATGGCTAAAATAAGTCTGGATTCGGGACAGGCCTTGCCGGCACGTGGTTTTATTGAGCGTTATTTCCAGTCCGTAGAGGATACGCCCGAGAGCTTGCTGCTGGCGGTCAAAATCGAGCGCATTCTTCAGAACAAAAACGCCGAAGCCAGTTACGCACTGCGGTTGCGCGGAAAGTTCCCCACGTCGCCTGAGGTCGCGCAATTGCGCGTCCTGCCAGCTCCCCGAAAGAAGTAAGTCATGGATAACACGAAACCGGAATCTGCAGACGTTGTCGCGCCGCGGTCCGGGCCGGGCCGACTGTTGCGTCAGGCGCGGCTGGATCTGCGCCTTGCACCGGAAGACGTGGCGCAGATTCTGCACCTGTCGTCGAAACACATCATCGCCCTGGAAATGGATGATTATCTTTCCCTTCCGGGACCCACCTACGTGCGCGGTTATTTGCGCAGTTATGCGCAGTTGCTGGGGCTGTCGCCGGAAAAGGTGGTTGAGGCCTACAACAACCTCACGATTCCTTCCAAGCCGATATTGCCGCCGCAATCGGCACCGCCTCCACAGATCACCAGCAGTGATCATATGGTCAAAGCCGCCAGCATAGGAGTGGCTGTCGTTGTGTTGGGATTGGTTTTCCTGTGGTGGCAGAGCAACGATCAACTTTTCGAGCAGGCCAGCCAACCGTCCACTGAGACGGGGCAGGCGTCCATGAATGTTGCGCAAACTCAAGAAACATCGAGCGACACATTGCCCTCAGCAGCACCCGCTAACTTGCTGCCCACAAACGGCGGTGAGGCCGTGTTGCCAGGCGCCAATGTAACAACCGCGCAGAGCACGCCCGGATCGACAACGTCACCCAGCGGCCAACTGACGGTATCCGGCATGACGCTCAATGTAGCGCCGGTTGAAACTCCCAAACCGGCAGCGGCGGCTGCGAAGTCTGACGAGCGTGTCTCGCTACGCACACGGAAGGCGGTGGCAATTCCGCCAGGCGTGCCGCGGTCTCGTATAGTGCTGCACGCTCTCCAGGAGTCCTGGGCGGATGTCCGGGATGCGCAGGACAACAGGCTGTTATACGAAAATGTCCCGGCAGGACGACGCATCAGCATCGAGGGGGCGGCGCCGTTCAGCGTCTTCCTCGGCAACGCCGACGGGGTGCGGGTAGAGTTTAACGGGAAGAATTATGATGTCAGCCGGCACAAGCGCGGACAGGTCGCGCGCTTCACGCTCGGCGATGAAGCGGCGGTGAACAACTGATGTTTTGCGAAAATCCGATCAAGCGGCGTCGCAGTCTGCGTATCATGGTTGGTCATGTTGCCGTCGGCGGCGACGCGCCGGTCAGCGTGCAGAGCATGACCAATACCGAGACCACAGACGTCGCCGCGACGGTGGCTCAGATCCAGGCGCTGGAAAATGCCGGCGCCGATATCGTGCGTGTCTCGATCCCGACCCTGGATGCCGCCGAGGCCTTCGGCAAGATCAAACAGCAGGTGTCCGTCCCGCTGGTGACGGACATCCACTTCGACTACAAGATTGCGCTGCGCGTGGCCGAGTTGGGCGCCGATTGCCTGCGCATCAATCCCGGGAACATCGGGCGCGAGGACCGCGTGCGTGCTGTCGTGCAAGCGGCACGCGACTGCGGCATCCCGATCCGCATCGGCGTGAACGCCGGGTCGCTGGAAAAGGATTTGCAAAAAAAATATAGCGAACCCACGCCGGAGGCGCTGGTGGAATCCGCGCTACGCCATATCGACATGTTGAACAAGCTCGACTTTCAGCAATTCAAGGTGAGCGTCAAGGCGTCGGATGTATTCATGGCCGTGTCGGCCTACCGGCAACTGGCCACGCAGATCGAACAACCGCTGCATCTTGGCATCACGGAGGCGGGGGGTTTCCGCTCCGGCGCCGTCAAATCTGCCATCGGCCTTGGCATGTTGCTGGCAGAAGGTATCGGCGACACCATCCGCGTATCGCTCGCGGCCGATCCGGTGGAAGAGGTGCGCGTAGGCTTCGACATCCTGAAGGCTCTGCACATACGCAGCAAGGGCATTAACCTCATTGCCTGCCCCTCCTGCTCGCGCCAGGAATTTGACGTCATTGCCACCGTGAATGCGCTGGAACAGCGGATTGAGGACATTAAGGAACCGCTCGACGTCGCCGTAATCGGTTGTTGCGTGAACGGTCCGGGTGAGGCCAAGGCCGCACACATCGGTCTGGCCGGAGGTAATCCGAATTTGCTCTATATCAATGGTAAACCTGATCACAAGCTCGGCAATGAACAATTGGTTGACGAGATTGAGCGCGTGATTCGCGAGGAGCTGCAACGACGTCGCGAACGGGGCGTGTCAACGCCGGAAAAGAAAGTTTTCCCCATCAAGCAGACTGGTTGAGGGCACTCCATTGAGCAAGGCCATACAGGCCGTACGGGGCATGAATGACCTGCTGCCGGAAGCGGTGGAACGCTGGCAACGGGTCGAAGCCAGCGCGCGTGACGTTATGTGCGCCTATGGTTACCGTGAAATCCGTCTGCCGTTACTGGAAAAATCCGAGCTCTTCGCGTGCTCCATCGGCACTCAAACCGATATTGTCGAGAAGGAGATGTACAGCTTCGAGGATCGCAGCGGTGAAAATCTCACCTTGCGGCCGGAGGGCACGGCTGGCTGTGTCCGCGCTGGCATCGAGAATGGATTTCTGCATAACCAGATCCAGCGTTTGTGGTATGCCGGTCCGATGTTCCGTCACGAACGCCCGCAAAAAGGCCGTTATCGCCAGTTCCACCAGATTGGCGTGGAGGCGTTCGGCATCGAGAGTCCGGATATCGATGCTGAGCTCATATTAATGTGCGCGCGCCTGTGGCAGACGTTGGGGCTGGATGGCCTGTCTCTGGAGCTCAACTCGCTGGGCACTCCGGAATCCCGGACGGCGTACCGGACCGAGCTGATGCGATACCTGTCAGCGCGACGCGACCAGTTGGACGAGGACAGCCTGCGCCGGCTCGAAAAAAACCCGATGCGTATACTCGACAGCAAGAATCCCGCGATGCGCGAAGTTATTGCTGGTGCGCCAAACCTGCACGATCATCTGGATGAAGGTTCGCGCGGCCATTTTGAACGTCTTGGCGAATACCTCCGTGAATCAGGCGTGGTCTTCGCTATCAATCCACGTCTGGTGCGCGGACTCGACTACTACACCCGCACTGTGTTCGAATGGACCACCGACCGGCTTGGCGCGCAGTCGGCTGTCTGCGCCGGTGGTCGCTATGACGGGCTGGTGGAGCATCTGGGCGGAAAGCCGACCCCGGCGGCCGGTTTTGCCATTGGCATGGAGCGGCTGGTTGAACTGTTGGCACTACAGAGCGATTCGCATCCAGCCGTTCGACCGCATGGTTATTTAATCCTGCTGGGTGATGAAGCTGAGAAGCGGGGCCTGAAGCTTGCCGAAAGCCTGCGTAGTGCGGGATTTCGTATCGAACACAACTGTGGCGGTGGCGGACTCAAGGTGCAGTTCAAGCGTGCGGACCGTAGCGGTGCACGCCTGGCGCTGTTGATCGGAGAAGATGAAGTCCGAAACGCTTCGATCACGATAAAAAATTTGCGTGACGGCGCACAACGCTCGGTTGCACAAAGCGAGCTAATCGATTTACTGCTTAAAGACACTCCACGAGGAACAGCACCTTGACTGCTTACGAAGAACAGGAAGATCTGGACAGACTCAAAACCTGGTGGAAGACCTACGGCAATTCAGTGATCTTCGGCATCCTGTTGGGCGTGGCCATTCTTGTCGGCTTCCGTTACTGGACTCAGAACAAGGAACTGAAGTTACATACCGCTGCTGGTCTTTATGAGCGCATGTTTCAGGATGTTTACGCTAAAAAATCCGGTGATGCCCTTAAATCGGGCGAATTACTGATCAACGAATATTCTTCTACGCCTTACGCCGGCATGGCCGGTCTGATGCTGGCGCGCATGGATTTCGAGGCCGGTGATGCAGCCAAGGCGCGGGAACGTTTGCAGTGGGTGATGGAGCACGCCGACGATGCTGCGGTCAAGCATGCCGCGCGCATGCGCTTGGCGCGTATTCATCTGGGCAATGGAGACAAGGAGGCGGCGCTTGTCCTTCTCAATGTCAAGGACCGCGCAGGTTTTGAGACTGAATACGAAGAACTGAAAGGGGATATTCTTGTGGCACAAGGCCAGCGCGATGGCGCTCGCACGGCCTACCGCGAGGCGCTTAAGCACTTGCCCACCAGCTCACCCTACGCGCCGATTCTTAATATGAAGCTCGATGATCTGGGACCGGAGAAGACGCCATGAATAAAACCGCAGTGGCCTTGTGTCTTCTGTTGCTCATGCCAGGCTGTGGCGGCGGTAAAACAGTGCGCGAGGAACCGGCGAAACTTCAGGAATTCACCGCTGAAAAACGCATAGTGGAAATCTGGACAGCAGATAGTGGCGCGAGCGCGGTCAAGAAAGCCGTGGTCTTGTCACCTGCGCTGGATGGCGACGTGATCTTCACTTCTGACCCCAAGGGGCGAGTGCGTGCGTTCGCCGCTGATAGCGGCCGTGAACGGTGGGAGACACGTGTAAGTCAGCTGGTGACGGGAGCGACGGCCGCTGGTGACGGGTTGGTGGTGGTTGCCACGAAGAAAGGTGAAGTAATCGCGCTTAATCGTGTGGATGGCCGACGTCTCTGGACCAGCAACCTGTCGAGCCTGGCGCTGGCGCCAGCGGCAATCAGCGCCGGTGTCGTCGTGGTGCAATCGGTGGATGGCAAGCTCACGGGGCTGTCGGCGGCGGACGGCAAGCGTTTGTGGCGACACGAACGTACTGAGCCGCCACTCAGTCTGTATGGCACTGCCAGGCCCGTGATTGTCGACGATGCAGTATTGACCGGCTTTGCCAGCGGCAAGGTGGTTGCGCTTCAGATCCGCAGCGGCAAACTCCTGTGGGAACTGCCGGTGACTCAACCGCAGGGACGCAACGAAGTGGAGCGTCTGGTGGACGTTGACGTCTCACCGGTGGTGGTGCGCAACGTGCTGTATGCCGCCAACTATCAGGGCAAGATCATAGCTCTGGACGCGCAAACCGGCCGCATCCTGTGGTCGCGCGATGCGTCTACGTTCTCCGGCATGGATTCGGACGCGAACAATATTTATCTTACCGACGATCGCGGCAACGTGCTGGCCTTCGATCAGCGCACGGGAGCCAGCGTCTGGAAGCAGGAACAGTTGCGCGCACGCCAGTTGAATGCCCCGCGTTATGTAGATGGTCTGGTAGTCGTAGGAGACTTTGAAGGCTATGTTCACTGGTTGTCGAGTGACGACGGCCACGTTGTCGCACGTCATCGGATCGGCAGTAGCGCGGTCCGGGCCCAGGTACTGGTGAGTGATGGCAAGCTTTACGTAAGCAATCAATCAGGCAATATTGCCGCGCTGCGCCTTGAAAAGAATTAGCAAAAATATAAACCGCCAAGGCGCCAAGGCGCCAAGAAGTGGAAGTTGCAATATCTAAATTTTGGCGTTCTTGGCGTCTTGGCGGTTAAATCTTTTATATGAAACCCGTTATCGTTCTTATCGGCCGGCCTAACGTCGGCAAGTCCACGCTTTTTAACCGTTTGACGCGCAGTCGCACGGCGTTGGTAGCCGATGCTCCGGGACTGACGCGCGATCGCCAGTATGGCGATGGTCGGGTCGGCGATCGTCCGTATTTTGTCGTTGATACCGGCGGCGTGGTTTCCAGTCTTGTCGCTGCAAAAGATCACGGTGATGTGAAATCCGGTGTTACCGCCCAGGTGCGTACCGCGCTGACAGAAGCCGATGCCATCATTCTTATCATGGATGCGCGCGAAGGCATTCATCCAGCCGATCGAGAACTGGTGGCGGACCTGCGGCGCCAGGGGAAGCCGGTGTGGATCGCGGTGAACAAGGCGGAAGGACGTGACCCCGCCACGGCAGTCGCGGAATTTTATGCCTTGGGGTTTGGGGAGCCGACGGCCATTTCCGCCGCGCACGGGGAGGGCGTGGAAGATTTGATCCAGCGAGTGCTGGAAGAGCTTCCGGTGGCAGATGAAATCGAGCAGGATGAAAATGTTCCGCGCATCGCCGTCATTGGTAAGCCCAATGTCGGCAAATCCACGCTGGTGAACGCGATGTTGGGTGAGCAGCGTGTGGTGGTGTGCGATGAGCCTGGCACCACGCGCGACAGCATCCGAGTGCCACTCGAACGCGATGGACGACGCTATGCACTTATTGATACTGCCGGAGTGCGCCGACGTGCGCGCATCGATGACCCGCTGGAAAAATTCTCGGTGCTCAAGACGCTCCAGGCCATTGACGAAGCGAATGTGGCCATACTGGTGATCGACGCGCATGCCGGTGTGGCCGATCAGGACGCCTCGTTGGCCGGTTATGCGCTGGAGGCCGGGCGCGCACTGGTGGTTGCTGTGAACAAATGGGACATCGTGACGGAGTCCGAGCGGACTTGGGCCAAGCGCGAAATAGAACGCAAGCTGTCGTTTCTCGATTTTGCCCGCGTACATTTCATTTCGGCGCACACCGGGGTGGGTGTGGGCGGCCTGTTTCGCTCGGCGGACGAGGCTTATGCCTCGGCCCACCGGATCATGACCACCCCGAAACTGAACCGTATCTTGCAGGCGGCGGTGACCGCTACACCGCCGCCCCTGGTCCATGGCCGACGCGCCCGCCCTAAATATGCTCACCAAGGTGGCAAGAACCCGCCCCGCGTGGTGATTCATGGCAATCAGGTGGCCTCGCTGTCCAAATCCTACCTCCGCTATCTCGCCAATACCTTTCGCAAGGCATTCCACCTGATTGGTACGCCGGTGCTGATCGAATGCCGCCAGGAAGAGAACCCGTATCAGGGCAAAAAAACCGGTATTAGCAGGGACGGACGCCGGAAAAAGCGCCGCCGCTCGTGAAATTCACGTGATCTATACTGAAAAAGCAGTTTGGAACATATAAACAAAACCTTTTTATGTCATCGCAAAAAATGGGATTTCCGGATCAGGGGCTTAACGGGGCATGACGTGAGTGCATTTCATAAGAGCGCCCTCCAGTCAGGCTACCGGCTGGCGGAATACACAATTGAATCGGTTCTGGGCCATGGTGGTTTCGGAATCACTTACCTTGCACACGATACGGCGCTGGGTGCGCAGGTGGCCATCAAGGAATATCTACCGCACGAGATCGCCAATCGGGAAGACAAGACTCAGGTGCTCCCGAATCCCGAGCGCGATGCCGTACGCGATTTCCAGATCGGTCTGAAGAATTTCGTGAAGGAAGCGCGGGCGCTGGCGCGATTCAAGCACCCCAATATTGTCCGCGTATTGCGTTATCTCGAGGCCAATGGCACGGCTTACATGGTCATGGAGTACGAGGAAGGGCAGAGCCTGGCGGATTACCTCCGGCGCAACGGCCCACGCCTGGATGAGCAGACGCTTCTTCGTGTTTTCATCCCGATCCTTAATGGCCTGACAGCGGTGCACGAGGCTGAAATGTTGCATCTCGACATCAAGCCGGAGAATATTTACCTGCGCAAGGACGGCAGCCCGACATTAATTGACTTCGGATCGGCGCGTCAGGGTTCTGCCCATATACACAAAGTGGCGCTGACTCATGGTTATGCCCCGATGGAACAATATCCGGACAAGGGCACGCCGGATCCGTCGACCGACGTCTATGCGATCGGGGCTTCCATGTACCGTTGTGTCACCGGAAAAAAGCCCGACGATTCGCTGGAGCGCTATGAAGCCGTTTTGAAATATCAGGTGGATCCACTGACCCCGGCAGTGAAGGCCGGCGGAAATTCCTATCAACGCAACATTCTGGAATGTATCGACTGGGCCATACAGGTCTATGCCCGTGATCGGCCGCGATCGGCGCGTGAATTCCAGGATGCCCTCATGGGGAAAGGCAGTCGCGCACGTTCAGGCAACATCAGTCAGCCTGCGACTTTCAAGCCTCGGGCATCGGCGTCTGTTTACCGCCGTCCGCCACCTGCCACGCACAGTACCCGAAACGGTTCCAGTTCAGCCGCGGTGGGTTGGATGGCGGCGGGTCTGATGGTGGCCAGTTTGACTGTGGCAGGATTTTTATACTGGTCTGATATCAAGACGCATCTGAACCTTTTTGAAAGTGAACCAACCAGTCAACCGGCACCCGTTGCCGTGTCTGATAATAAGACCGCTGTTGCATCGGCTGAACCGTTTGTGACAGCACGTCAGGCGGTTTCCCCTGTGGCAACGCCACCCGAGACAGCCGTGACATACGCGGCGACCTTTCCGTCTGTGCTGGCGAAAACAATCACCGACCACCAGGACTGGGTGCAATCCGTGGCTTTTTCTCCAGACGGAAAGTGGTTCGCCTCGGCCGGTCTCGACAAGACTATCCGGCTTTGGGTTGCCGCCTCAGGCACAGCGCTCGGCACCTTGCGCCAGAGTTATGCCGTGAATGCGGTTGCCATTTCTTCCGGCGGGAAATGGCTGGCTTCCGCTGGGGACGATGGCACCGTGAGGTTGTGGGAGGCCAAATCAGGAACACTGCGCGGCGCCTTGAGTGGCCCGGGTTACGCGGTTTATGCCGTGGTGTTTTCTCCAGACGGGAAACTCGTTGCCGCCGCAGGCAAAGACCGTTTGGTGTTTGTGTGGGAGGTGAATGACGCTCGGCGCATGTATGCGCTGGAAGGGCACACGGGAGACATATATTCGCTTGCCTTCTCGCCGGATGGAAAATTCCTGGCCTCCGGCGGCGCAGATAAGACAATACTTGTCTGGAATTTAACCCACGGCCTCGAAGCGATCAGAATGGCCGGCCACAAAGACAAGATATTGTCGTTGGCATGGGCTCCGAATAAAAAGTGGCTGGCCTCTGGCGATTCGGGGCAGACGGTTCGCGTTTGGGACGCGAGCAATGGCACATATATTCGGACGTTGACGTACAATCAGGCTGTCCTGTCGCTGGCTTATTCCCCGGACAGCCGCTGGTTGGCCTCCGGCCTGGCTGACAAGGCGATTCATATGTTCGATGCCAGTGATGGAGCGCTGATGAAGACTCTGGCTGGCCACCAGGATCACGTTCAGTCCTTGGTATTTTCACCCGATGGATCGCAGCTGGTATCGGGCAGTCGCGACAAAACGGTCCGGCTTTGGAAGACCAAAAACCCCTGAAAAAATAATTCACAGGATTAACAGGATTTTTCAAGATTTACAGGATTAAGTTTTTGGAATTTTGAAATCCTGTTAATTCTTGTTGTCCATAGCGTCTTGCGGCAGGAACAGCGCTGGATCGACCCGGCTGTTATTGAGGCTGACAGTCCAGTGCAGATGCGGACCGGTAACCCGTCCGGTCATGCCGATCTCACCAATTTTCTCGCCAGTATTCACATGCGCCCCGCGCCTGACCAGGATGCGGCTCAGGTGGTTGAGCATGCTGATGAGCCCTTGGCCGTGATCGATAAAAACAGTTTTGCCATTAAAATAATATTCACCGGTCTCCACTATGGTGCCCGCCAAGGGCGCTGCCACGGGTGTACCCGTCGGTCCGGCAATATCAATACCGCTGTGCGGCTGACGCGGTTCGTCATTGAAGAACCGTCGCAGGCCGAAGATGCTGCTGATACGACCGCGCGCTGGTTGGGAGAACTGCAGGGAATTCAGTGGGCGGTCTGTCCAGGTGGTAAACAACTGCCGGATGATTTCCTGCTCACGTGTAATGCGCGCCAGGTCCTCTGCTGAAGGCTCAACCATGCGTTTATCCTTGATGGTTAGACGTTGCTCGGCATAGTTTTTTGGCTGCACGGTAAATGAAAATTCATGTTGTTGGCCCTCGCGATCGCTGACCTGAATGGCCTGTAGACCGGGGGCGAGGGACAAGGGCAGGCCGACTACCGCTTGCCACTTGCCGGCGTGTGAAACAACCAGGACCCGTTGGTTGTCGTATTGCACCACGGGTGCTGGCTCGGTATCTGAACCCAGCGGGATAATCACGATACCGCCCGGTACCGGATTTTCGCGCGGCAAGGGCTGCGCCTCAACCGAGGTGCCAAGCAACAGGACCAGCAGAGGCCAGGCCCTAATCCTCATGGGTTTTTTCCACCAGACAATCCAGCTGGCCATGCGCCAGTCGCGCCTGTACGCGATCTCCCGATTTGATTTTGCGGGCATCTGTCACAATGGCATTGTTGTTTGGCCGTTGCACAATGGCGTAGCCACGTTCCAGCGTGGCCAGTGGGCTCAGGGTATGCAGACTTTGCATGAGTTGACGCATCCGCGAATCGGCCAATTCCAAACAACGTTTCATGCCGGTGGTGAGCCGGGCATATAAATGACGATGGTTCAGCGTCAGCGCCTGTAATCGTGGTTGCGGCGATTGATGATGTAAGCGCGCGATAATGGTCTGCATCTCCGACCGTGCCTGACGCAGGATAGTTTTTTCTGCCAGATAAAGCCGCTGGACAAGGGTCTTGAGGTTTTGCTGCAAGAGCGCGATGTAGTTACGCGGGTGTACCAGGCGCGCGCCGAGCCAGTCGAGATGTTGCTGATGGCTTCGCAGCTGTCCTTGTACTCCGGTGAACAGACGCGCTTCGAAGCGCGCAAATTGCGCCAGCCACACCTGCTGGTCCGGGCTCAGCATTTCCGCGGCGGCCGTGGGCGTCGGCGCACGCGCATCGGCCACCATGTCGGCGATGGTGAAATCGGTTTCATGTCCGACACCGCAGACGATTGGAATCGGACAGGCGTAAATGGCTCGTGCCACGATTTCTTCGTTGAAGGCCTGCAGGTCTTCAAGCGAGCCGCCACCGCGCGCCAGAATCAGCGCATCGCAATCTTCGCGCTTGCCCGCGATCCGGATCGCGTCGGCGATTTTTTCTGCCGCGTTCTCGCCTTGCACCGCTACCGGATAAAGCAGCACGGCAATTCCGGGAAAGCGACGACGCAATGTCGTGAGAATATCGTGCAACACCGCGCCCGAAGGCGAGGTGATAATGCCGAGGCGGCGTGGAAGCCCGGGCAAGGGTTTCTTATGCGCGACATCGAACAGACCTTCTTGCAGCAAACGCTGCTTGAGTGCATCGAAGGCGCGCCGCAATGCGCCTTCACCAGCATCTTCCATGTATTCGATGATGATCTGATAATCACCACGTCCCTCGTACAGGCTGACACGGGCACGCGCCAGTATGCGCAGACCATCCTTGAGTATGATACCGAGCAGGCGCTGATGCTGACGGAAGAAGGCGCACCGGACCTGTGCCTGTGCATCCTTGAGCGTGAAGTAGACGTGGCCTGAGGCGGGGCGGGAAAGATTGGAAATCTCGCCTTCAATCCAGATGGGCGGAAAGCTTCCTTCCAGCAGCACCTTGGCTTCGCGGTTCAGGCGCGAGACTGTGTATACGTCGCGTGATGGCGTTGTGGCGGGAGAAATGGGTTCCATTCCTTGAAACATAACTCATTTCATGAAATAAAAAAGCCGGGCAGCGCCCGGCTTTTTGTATCAAGATTCCTGCTGCGTTTACTGGATCTTGGTATTGGGATTAGCGTTGTCCTTTGCCTGCTGTTGCGCCAATTTAGCCTCTGTTAGCGCTTTCTTCGCCAGTTTCATGGCCTTATTGTACTCGCTCTCGCGCGTGACGCTGTCACTGGCCGCGGTGGCGGCATCCATGGCTTCCTTGGATTCCTTCAGGAACTTTTCAGTATTGCTCCACAAGAAGCCGGTCTTGTTGGCCAGCTTGATTTCGTTTTCCGCCTGGGCGGCGAGCTGGTTATATTCCTCTGTGTTGATGGTGCTGGCGCAGCCGACGAATGCCAGGCTTATTGCGCACAAAATAAGCGTATGTTTCATCCTTATTCCTCCTGTGTCTGACCGTGTCCAGTACTGACGTCACCAAGGTAAAATACATTCCCGACAAGGTCAACAAGAACTCTGCCATTATCGTAAGGGCTTTGTGATCTTCGGGAATAGGCGTGCGGCGCCTGCCGTCGCGCCTGTTTACGGGCACGGGGTCGATCATTATAATGCGCCATGCGAATTGTCCAGGAAGCCCTCACATTTGACGATGTCCTGCTGATTCCTGCCCATTCCAGCGTCCTGCCCAGGGACGTGGACCTGAAAACCTCCCTGACGCGTACGATCAGCCTCAATATCCCGCTGATATCCGCGGCCATGGACACCGTAACCGAGGCACGCGCCGCAATCTGCCTGGCTCAGGAAGGGGGGCTTGGCATCATCCACAAGAACCTCACGCCGGCGCGGCAGGCCGAAGAGGTGCGCCGCGTCAAGAAGTTCGAGGCCGGCATTATCAGCAATCCGATCACGGTCACGCCCGACACCACTATCCGCGATGTCCTGGAACTGACGCGCGCGCAGCATATCTCCGGTGTACCGGTGACCCAGGGCAACAAGCTGGTCGGCATCGTGACCAGCCGTGACCTGCGCTTTGAGACGCGCTACGACGAGCCGGTATCGCGCATCATGACACCGCAGGAAAAGCTCGTGACGGTCAAGGAAGGCGCGGGACGCGACGAAATCCTGAAGCTGCTGCACCAGCACCGCATTGAAAAAATCCTCGTGGTGGATAATAAATTCGGTTTGAAAGGCCTCATCACGGTCAAGGACATCCAGAAATCCACCGAATATCCGCGTTCAGCCAAGGACCCCAAGGGCCGCTTGCTTGCCGGCGCCGCCGTCGGCGTCGGTGCCGGCACCGAGGAGCGCATTGAAATGCTGGTGGACGCTGAAGTAGATGTGATCGTGGTGGATACGGCCCACGGTCATTCGCAGGGCGTGCTCGACCGCGTGCGCTGGATCAAGAAAAAATTCCCGGACATGCAGGTGATCGGTGGCAATATCGCCACGGCCGAGGCGGCCAAATCGCTGCGTGAGGCCGGCGTGGACGGTGTCAAGGTCGGCATCGGCCCGGGCTCGATCTGCACCACGCGCATGGTGGCCGGTGTCGGCGTGCCACAATTGACGGCGATCGCCAATGTCGTGGAGGCGCTGAAAGGTACCCAGATCCCGGTGATCGCCGATGGCGGCATCCGCTATTCCGGCGATATCGCCAAGGCGCTGGCGGCTGGTGCGCACACGATCATGGTCGGCAGCTTGCTGGCCGGCACCGATGAATCGCCCGGCCAGGTAGAGATCTATCAGGGACGCTCGTATAAATCCTATCGTGGCATGGGTTCGCTCGGCGCCATGGGCGAGGGTTCGAGTGACCGCTATTTCCAGGAAGGCGCCAAGGGCGACAAGCTGGTGCCGGAAGGCGTCGAGGGTCGCGTGCCCTACAAGGGGCCGATGATCAACATCATTCACCAGCTCATGGGCGGTCTGCGTTCCAGCATGGGCTATACCGGCAGCGTCAACATCGAAGCGATGCGCACCAAGACCCAGTTCGTGCGCATCACCAATGCCGGCATTCGCGAGTCGCACGTGCACGACGTGACGGTGACCAAGGAAGCGCCAAACTACCAGCGTGAATAAGAAAGAGGAACCACGGGGAACACGGGGGAAAGAAGAACGAGAAATTAACACGATGGCGCTCCATTCCTTTCCCCTCTTCCCCGTGGTTTAGCTCCTATGACCGATCCGCATTCGCAAAGAATCCTCATCCTAGATTTCGGCGCGCAATACACCCAGCTGATTGCGCGGCGCGTGCGCGAGGCCGGCGTGTATTGCGAGTTGTTTTCTTATGACGCCCCCGTCGAGGAGATACGCAAATTCGCTCCACGCGGGATCATCCTTTCCGGGGGCCCAGAATCCGTGACGCTCACGGATACCCCGCGCGCCCCCAAAGAAATATTTGATATGAAAATCCCCATTCTCGGGATTTGCTACGGCCAGCAGACCATGGCGGCGCAGCTCGGGGGCAAGGTTGAGCCCGGCGACAAGCGCGAATTCGGTTACGCGCGGGTACGCATGCACGGGCATTCGAAACTTTTCCGTGACCTGCGCGACGAGAAGGAAACATCCGGTGCGGAGTGGTTGCACGTGTGGATGAGCCACGGAGACCGCGTTACCCGGCTGCCCCCGGGTTTCAAGGTCATCGCGGAAACACCCGCCGCGCCATTCGCCGGCATTGCCGACGAGGCGCGCGGGTTCTACGGCATCCAGTTCCATCCCGAGGTGACGCACACCACGCAGGGACGTTCCATACTGCAACGTTTTGTGCACGACATCTGCGGCTGTGGTTCGCTGTGGACGCCGGGCAACATCATCGAGAGCATGGCGCAGTCAGTGCGCGCGCAGGTTGGCAAGGATGAAGTGATACTCGGCCTGTCGGGTGGTGTCGATTCCTCCGTGGTCGCGGCGCTGTTGCACCGTGCCATCGGCAAACAGCTGACCTGCATTTTTGTGGACAACGGCCTGCTGCGCCTGAACGAGGGCGATCAGGTGATGGAAACCTTTGCGCGTCACATGGGCGTAAAGGTACTTCGGATAGACGCGGAAGACCGGTTTCTTTCGGCGCTCAAGGGCGTGGCCGATCCGGAAAAGAAGCGCAAAATCATCGGCGGCGTCTTTATCGGTGTTTTCGAGGAAGAGGCGGCCAAGATCAAGAACGCACACTGGCTGGCGCAGGGAACGATTTACCCGGACGTGATCGAATCGGCAGCGGCCAAGACCCGGAAGGCGCATGTCATCAAGTCGCATCACAACGTCGGTGGACTACCGGAGAAAATGAACATCAAACTGCTCGAGCCGTTGCGCGAGCTGTTCAAGGACGAGGTGCGCCGTATTGGCGAGGAGTTGGGGCTGCCGCACCAGATGGTCTACCGCCATCCTTTCCCCGGGCCGGGCTTGGGCGTGCGTATCCTCGGCGAGGTGAAGAAGGAGTATGCCGAATTGCTGCGCAAGGCGGATGCGATTTACCTGGAAGAACTGTACCGCCATGACCTCTACGACAAGATCAGTCAGGCCTTTGCGGTGTTTCTGCCGGTCAAATCCGTGGCAGTGCTCGGCGACGCGCGCGCCTACGATTACGTTATCGCATTGCGCGCAGTGGAGACGGTGGATTTCATGACGGCCAACTGGGCACCTATCCCCTACGAAATCCTCGGGACTATTTCCAATCGCATCATTAATGAAGTTCGTGGTATCTCGCGCGTGGTCTACGACATCTCCGGCAAGCCGCCGGCCACCATTGAGTGGGAGTGAGAAAAAGTATAACTAACTGTTTAAAAGAAAAAATACACTCTTATCGCTAATACAATAGGAAATTTGCCGGCGACCGTCGTGTAGCAAGCGGCGCGCGGCGAAGAGTCACCACCGCTGCCTGCGGTACCGCACAGACAAGACCGGCGCCCAGCCTCAATCTGCCAGTCAACAGTCCATTCCATTCTGAGGAGTTCCCTATGCCCGTCACTGCGACTGATGCGTTCAAGGTTCTTTTTGCCATCCTCCTGCCGCCGCTCGGCGTATTCCTGGAGGTCGGCTTTAAAGGCCATTTCTGGCTCAACATCCTGTTGACCCTGCTGGGCTTCTTTCCCGGGATCATTCATGCCCTGTACGTCATTATCAAGCACTAGCGCGATTGGCGCGGTCGTCAGGGAAAATCAGGATAGGCTCTGAGCTGCTCGAGCACGAACTCGCCGAGAAGTTCATGCTCACTGGCGGGCCGGGGGGCAGCATGTCAACTGTACAGCCAGCGGCGTGCAACTGCGCTTCATTGTGACTGGGAACACCCTATAAGTGCTTCAGCGCTGTTTGTCCTCCGGCGCGTCTATTGCTGGGGGATTTGAAGGTGAATCGCGAAAATAAAAAGGCAATATCGTTGCCTGTCGATTTGCAGGAGCGACAAGACGGATGTTTAACCATCAGCTCGAGGGAAGGGGGCAGTCGCGTCGGTGCGTTCCGCACTGAGCGCTAAAGCGGAGCTGGACGACTGAGGCAGATCCTGCGCGGGGCGTGCGTTCGTTTCCGCACAGACAACTCTCGCCTAGAGACATGAAAATTGCAAAAGCCGGCGGTTCGAGCGGCATATCGATTGTCCACATTTCCCCTTCTTTGGAGAAAAATAATGGCCACCAACAAAAAATCAACTCGGTCGTCGCGAGCGAAAAGCAAAGGCAAGAAGTCCGCCACGGCAGCGCAGGCCCGGGACGGCGTGCTCAGAACTAACGACGTCGTCGCGGAGCAAGCCAACGCAAGCGACCACTTTGTCGCCGCGATGCCCTATAACCGCAGTAAAGAACTCGAGTACGGTCACGACAACGCCGTGGCGCCAGCGCCCGGAGTGACTGTAGAGCCGGGCGCCAGTACGTTGACCGCGAGCACGACGACTGAGGAAACCGAGACTGCGAAAACCGGCGGCGCCGCGCCGCTCGGAACGAACCCGACCGTCGCTTCGCTCGACCGGGTCAGAGTCGATGCAAGCGATCGACCGTTGACGACCAATCAAGGTGTTCACATTAGCGACAACCAGAACACGTTGAAAGCCGGATTGCGTGGGCCATCGTTACTCGAAGATTTCATTCTGCGGGAAAAAATCACGCATTTCGATCACGAACGCATCCCGGAGCGAATCGTCCATGCACGCGGGTCAGGCGCGCATGGATACTTCGAAGCCTATGATGCGCTCACCAAGTACACTCGCGCGGCGCCGTTCGCCAAGAAAGGCAAAATCACGCCCGTGTTCGTACGCTTTTCCACCGTGGCCGGCGAACGCGGTTCGAAAGACACCGCGCGCGACGCGCGTGGCTTCGCGGTGAAGTTCTATACCGACGAAGGCAACTGGGACCTGGTCGGGAACAACATACCGGTATTCTTCATTCAGGATGCGATGAAGTTTCCCGATCTGGTCCACGCCGTCAAGCCGGAGCCGCATCACGGTATGCCGCAAGCGGCGTCGGCGCATGATACGTTCTGGGATTTCGTCTCCCTGATGCCGGAGTCCACTCATATGCTGATGTGGCTGATGTCGGATCGCGCGATACCGCGCAGTTTTCGGATGATGCAAGGATTTGGCGTACATACGTTTCGCCTGATCAACGCGCAGGGTGAATCGGTATTCTGCAAGTTCCACTGGAAGCCGCTCCAGGGAACACATTCACTCGTCTGGGACGAAGCTGTGAAAATATCGGGCGCGGACCCCGATTTTCATCGGCGTGATTTGTGGGAAGCCATCGAGTCGGGCGAATTCCCGGAATGGGAGCTGGGGCTGCAGATATTCAGTGAGGAACAAGCCGAAGGCTTCAGCTTCGATGTGCTCGACTCGACCAAGCTGGTGCCGGAGGAACTCGTGCCGCTTCTGCCCGTCGGACGCATGGTTCTCAACCGCAACCCTGACAACTTCTTCGCGGAAACCGAGCAGGTCGCGTTCTGCGCGGCGCACATCGTACCGGGCATCGACTTCTCCAATGATCCGTTGCTTGCCGGTCGAATCCATTCCTATGCGGATACGCAGATCACGCGACTCGGCGGCCCTAATTTTCACGAGATCCCGATCAATTCGCCGCTTGCGCCGGTACAGAACAACCAACGCGATGGCATGCACCGTCAGGCGCTGCATCGCGGGCGCGTTGCCTACGAGCCGAATTCATTGGCTGGTGGCTGCCCCTTTCAAGCCGGAACAGCAGGATTCGTGTCCTTTCCCGAGGCCATTGCCGATGACAAAGTCCGCGGAAAACCGGAAAAGTTCGCCGAGCACTATGCGCAGGCCACGTTGTTCTTCGACAGCCAGACAGCTGTCGAGAAAGCTCATATTGCAGCCGCATTCCGCTTCGAGCTGAGCAAGGTTGGAGTTCCCGCCATACGTGAGCGGATGTTGTCCTCGCTGGCGAACGTTTCTCGGGAACTGGCCGCAGAGGTCGCGGCCGGTTTGGGCATGGAGGTGCCCAAAGCAATGCCGAAGGCTATCGCCGATCCGGAGCCGCCGGAGGTGACCGTTTCTCCGGCGTTGTCGCTGACGGCGCTGCCGGGCGAACGCGGTATCCGCACACGTCAGATTGCTGTGTTGGTCGAGGATGGCGTCCACCATGCCTCGCTCGTCAGCCTTTATAGTGCGCTGGCCGACGCGGGTGCAGTTGTTCATTTCGTGGGGCCACGGGTGGGCATGTTCGTCGACGACTCCGGCGAGAAAATAGAAGCAGACAAGTCGATGGAGAATTCTCCGGCAGTCCTGTTCGATGCGCTGGTGGTGCCCGATGGAAGCGGGGCGGTGCAGGCGCTCGCGGGGAACGGACATACGATGGAGTTCGTCAAAGATCAGTTCAGGCACTGCAAATCGATTCTGGCATTGGGCGCCGGACGGGAGCTGCTGGAAATGACAGGCATCGGATCAGCCATGGACGAAGACCCGGGTATCCTGCTGGCGGAGGGCGCCGACGCGTCCAAGATCGCATCGGCATTCATCGATAGTATCGCCGCCCATCGCCATCCATCCCGCGACAGAGACCCACCCTTTATCTGAGATCAAGAGGCGGTCAGTCCCCTGGTCTCCGTTGGCGGGACATTGCCGGTCCAAAGGCCTGATGCAGTGCAAAAGTTGTGCTATCCGCTCGAGAAGCCCCGCCAAAGCGACGGCGCTGAGCGGCTATGTGGAGTATTGCACCGACCCGCAGCGCTTCGCTGCCTACCATTCGAAATCAACGGCCGAGGCTTTCGCCCCTGCCGTCTTCATCCATCGCCAGGAGCAAAGCCATTGGACTTGTTACGCATCATCATCGCGATTCTTCTGCCGCCGCTCGGCGTCTTCCTGCAGGAAGGCTCTCGGCAAGCATTTCTGGATCAACATTCTGCTCACGCTGCTCGGCTACATTCCCGGCATCGTTCACGCCGTGTGGATCATCGTCAAGCGATGAACATGGCGCTGGCGCCAGCGCGCGGCGATGCCGCCGGCTGACGCGCCGCCGCGCCGGCCTGCCGACGTGCGCATGCGCGTGCACCGGCTCGCGCGTCTGATGGACAGTTCGATCCGTCTGCCCGGCGGTTTCCGCATCGGGGTCGACGGGCTCATCGGGCTGGTCCCGGTGGTCGGCGATCTCGCGACGGCCGGGGCGTCGTTCTACATCGTCGCGCAGGCGGCGCGCGCGGGTGTGCCCGCCAGCGCGCTCGCGCGCATGGTGCTGAACGTCGCGCTGGATGCCGTGGCCGGCGCGATCCCGGTGCTCGGGGACGTGTTCGATGTCGCGTTCAAGGCTAATCTGCGCAACGCCAGGCTAATGGATGCGTATCTGGATCGAAGCGCACCGCGCTGATCGCGATCGCCGTCCCGCGCTGCATCTAGCGTCAGAAGTTCACTTCCAACGTGCGCTTTGATTGCGGTGGTGGATCGATGTGTGGATCCTGGACGTGGTTGCGCTTCAGGTTTCTCGCAAACATGCTGCGACTAACCGGTGGAAGCTCGTATCGTCGTCAAATGTTCAGCTGGCATGCCGGAGAAAACACACAACTGCAGTGCTGCAGTCATGTGTTTTCGGATGGACTTGCGCCTACAATCTTTGGCTTATACGGTCTGATTTGTCCGATTTACTGACACCCGTTTCGCCTGTGATTGAAACATCCTCAGCTTCTGCATCTTCCATGATGTCTTTGATGCGCTGGGCCTCATCACTATCGTTTGAATGGGCAGAAATTAGAATATTCCCATTCTTCACTTTGTCTTCATACTGTTTGGCTTCGTACTCAGGCATACCCATGCCCACCAAGGCGCCAGCAACGCCGCCAATTGCTGCACCAACGGCGGCGCCACTCAAGGCCGCCATGATTGGGCCGGCCGCGATAAATGGACCAACGCCTGGAATTGCCAATGCGCCAATTCCCGCGAGTAGACCCAACACGCCGCCAGCTACGCCGCCGGCACTGACACCAATCGTGGTTCCTTCAGGTGCTTTGGTATTGTGCTCATGGGAAAAATCGCGATTTCCGCTAAGGTCGGGTAGCAGGACCGAAATATTGGTGGTCAATATGCCCGAATCTTTCAGGTTAGTGACAATTGTTTCTGCCTGGTCTCTGGTGTTGGCAAGACATATAACGGCTTTTGACATGATGGTCTCCTAAGTAATGTGTGAAATATTCATTTAACTTCAAGTTGGTTGTTCAGAGTTTTAAGTCCCGGTACTGCTTTCGCCAATTCGGCGATCCTCACACTTTCTGCGCTGCTGTCGACTGGCCCTCTTAACGTAACGTCACCGTTCTGAGTGATTATCTTGATATTCTTCGCGTCCCTTGAGAAGTTTTCTCTCATAATGGACTTGCGAATTGACTGGGTAATGTTTATGTCCGCCTCTGAGTTGGATTGGTCAAGAGGCGTTAGTGTCTGCCCATTAACATCACGTTTATTGATGTTAGTGTTATCCGGGGCAGACCGTTCCCTTGCTGTGGATATGTCAGTCGCTGATTGGTCTTCCGCCTGTGCGATGAAGGTGGCAAACATTAAACATACAGCGGCTAAAACAGGTTTATTCATGATGATCCCTCAATGATGGTTATCAAGACAGATTATTAACGTGTCGTGAGAATACCGAAGTAGCAGAGAGGCACACTAATGCTTTACATATCTCTTGTCCGTACGTTACCCAACACAAGAAGTGATTTCAGAAATCCGAATAGGCATCGAGGAAAACAAGAGAGACAAAGAAGAATGGTGCTTGATTTGAATCTGGTCGAATAGCTGGATAACGTCTCGCAAGCCTGCAAAGTGATGGGGCTGTCTCGTCACACGTTTTATCGGTCTAAAACGGCGTTGAAGACGGTGGCGTTGAAGCCCTGTTCGAGAAGATCCGTCGCAAGCCCAATCCAAAAAACCGCTTTGACGAAGTGACGGAAGACGCCGTGCTTCGGCACGCCATTGATTTTCCGGCGCACGGCCAAGTCAGAGCGAGCAATGAGTTGCGCAAGCTCGGTGTGTTTGTCTCCGCGAGCGGTGTGCGCAGTATCTGGCTACGCCATGGTGATGTCGGTACCTGAAAGGCATCGGCCGCGTCTATCAACAGACATTTGTCGATACCTACTCCAAGGTCGCCTTCGCCAAGCTAGATACGACCAAGTCGCCGCAGACATGCTCGACGATCGCGTCCGCAGACCACCCTCAAACTGAAGGTCGAGATCAATACGCGTGAGCATGAAAGCCGGTATGGCACCAAACAATATCCGTTCGAAGTTGACAGCAGTTGGTATCAGGCGAAAACCGATATCTTGTCTTTCGAGCCCGAGGAATTGTTCGGGACCAAGCTGCACGCCTTGATTCAGCGACGCAAGAACCGTAACCTGTTTGACTTACATGGAGGACTCAGGCAACTCTCGTTGGACCCCGGCAAACTCATTGCTTCTTCGAGCATTACCTGGCGCTGGATGGATGACATCGCGCTGCTGTTACCTGGCCGACATCCGGTTCGATGATGACGCCGCCATGGTTGCATTCACTCACGTTTGGCGAGAATTGATTGTGTGGATAAAAGGTGCTCCGTGGAAGCTGTCCGACAGGTGATCAATGAATTGCGCAAGGGCAAGATGCCGAACTTGCTGAGATAGACGGAAGTTTTGCTGCAGAATCACATGTTGGTGCAGGGCGACCCTCTCTTTGAACCTGAGACCTGAAACTTGAAACCTGAAACTCACGACGAAGTGTTCATGGGCCGTGCGCTCGATCTGGCCCGCCATGCCGAACAAGCCGGTGAAGTCCCGGTTGGCGCGCTGGTGGTGTTGAACGATGAAGTGATTGGCGAGGGCTGGAACCAGCCGATTGTTTCGCACGATCCAACCGCACATGCCGAGATCGTGGCCTTGCGTGCTGCCGCGGCTCATATCAAGAATTACCGGCTGGCGGATACCATTCTTTATGTGACCCTCGAGCCCTGCGCCATGTGTGCCGGGGCGATCGTGCAGGCGCGCGTAGCGCGCGTGGTGTACGGTGCGGCGGACCCCAAAGCCGGCGCCGCCGGCAGCGTATTCAATCTGCTGGAGTCAGCCTCACTGAATCATCGCGCACAGGTCACGGGCGGTGTGCTGGCCGAGGATTGCAGACAGGGCCTCAAGGCGTTTTTTCAGGCGCGGCGGTAGGTTCAGATAGCAGGCGCCTTCAGGTCGAAGGCCTTCGGTTTTTTCTTTACTTTTTCTTCCTCATCTATTTTTACCAGGACATCATAATATGTCCGCACACGGTTGACGAAGAGCACGGGCTCCATCCCGCGGGCATAGCCGAATTTAGTCTTGATGTGCCAAGCCTCGTCGGCGAGCCAGGGGAGATAATTCTTCACATCGTTCCACTTGTTCGGGTCCCGCCCCTGTTTTTGCGTGAGAATGCGCGCGTCTTCCAGATGGTTAATGCCGATGTTGTAGGACGCGAGCGCCATCCACAACCGGTCCGGTTCAGTGACCCCGGGCGGCATGCGTTCAATCAGGTTCTTGATATAACGCGCCCCCCCGCCGATGCTCTCGGCGGCGTCCAGACGGTCCTTGATACCCAGATGACTGGCGGTTTCTTCCGTCAGCATCATTATTCCGCGCACACCGGTCGGTGAAGTGGCCTCGGGATCCCAGAAGGATTCCTGATAACCGATGGCGGCGAGCAGACGCCAGTCCAGGCCGTATTGTTTGCCGGCCTTTTCGAAAAAAAGCTGATACCGCGGCAGGATACTGCGTAACCGCACCTTGTAGACGCTGAGGTTGATGAAATTCGATCGGCTGGCCGGGCCGTAATAGCGATCGACCAGTTGCGCCAGCTCGCCCGAAGCACGGCTTTTCGCCAGAAATTTCATGGCCGCGTCATGCAGGCTCTGGTCCGGGCCTTGGGGAAAGGCCCAAGCCAGCGATTCCGGGTTCGAGAAACTGAAGGCTATCTGAAGATCGGGAAAGTACTGTCGGTTGACCGCTACGATGTTCGAGTCCGCGATGGTGATTTCCAGCAATCCTTGCCACACGGTTAGCAGTAACTCCTCGGTTTCCTTGTCTACTTCGGCCCACTTCAACTCCGGGTATTCCTGTTGGAGATGAGTCAGGCGCTCGGCGTAGCTCGTTCCGGATTGCACTTCGATCTGACGCCCGATCAGTTCCTGGACATTAGTGGGGCGCGTGGTCCCCAGCCGGTAGATCACCTGCTGCCGGATTTCCTGGTAGAGCGGACCGAATTGCACCAGCTTGGCGCGCGATTCGGTTACCGTGATGCCGGCGGCCGCCATGTTGGCCTCGCCATTGATAAAGCGGGGAATGATGTCGCTGAATTTCTCGGCCACGATGAAGCGGGGATTCACGCCCAGAGACTCGGCGAAACTCTTCACCAGATCATGCTCGAACCCGGCCGGTCCTTCCGGCGTTTCGAAATAGGTGGTCGGGCTCGCGCGCGTCAGCACCACCAGTTCGCCGGCGGCGATGATCGATTGCAGCTTGTTTTTCTCAAACAGCGAGCAGGACAGAAAACAGGGAATGAGCAAGGCAATCAGCAGGGCAGAGCGGAAGTGATGGGAATTGGTATGCAGCGTTCCGATCCATCGCTCAAGCAGGTTACGATTCATAGGCATAAGCTAGTGCAGCAGGAAGAACTTGTCACGCATGTGTTGGTGTGGCTGAAAAGATGCTTGCTGCTATAATCTGGCCCCTCCGGAGAGATACCGAAGCGGTCACAACGGCGCTGACTCGAAATCAGGTGTGCAAAACGCCAGAGGGTTCGACAAGATCGCTGGGGTGAGGCGCAACGTTTGCGATTCATTGAATCGCGTTTCGCCGAACGGGCTTGCCATGGATGGCAAGCCCTGGAGTTCTTAGCGAGGCAGGGAAAACCGAGCTTAGAACTGCCCCGAACGCCGCGCCAGCGGCGGCCCCGAAGGGGCGAGGCGCAGGGACGCGCCGAGTAATCCCTCCCGCTATTAAATTAAGCTCAAGACACGATTGTTGATATAATTTCTTTTCCCGGAGAGGTACCGAAGCGGTCACAACGGCGCTGACTCGAAATCAGATGGGCGGAAACGCCACGGGGGTTCGAATCCCTCCCTCTCCGCCAATTTAAAACAATAAGGGGGCACATACGTGCCCCCTTATTGTTTTAAAGTTGGCCGATGGAATGGCATTCGAACCCTTTAGGGTTCGGAATCCTGACGTGCATGGATGCACTAATGTCGCGAGAGCACAGGGATGTGCGGAGCGACCTCCCTCTCCGCCAGTCAAACAAAAAGGGGCCTTCTTATGGCCCCTTTTTTATTGACCTGTAAAACATGGATTCGAGCACAAAGAGCGACTTATCGGGGATGTTCTACTATATGGAATGTCCCTTACAAATTTATGGTTGTCGCATGGATAAGAACACCCTCAAAACCCTGATCCCCATCAATTCGCTGACACCTGAAAATTTCAGGGAGCTGGCGGCCGAGGCTGTCATCGAGAATGTGACTGCCGGGAGTCAACTGTTCAAGCAAGGTGACCGCGACAATCAATCTATATTCCTGTTGTCGGGAGAAGTAGCACTTTCTACAACCGATACCACTGACAGCCGTAATGTCGTTGCCGGTACCGACGAGGCGCGTTACGCGCTCGCTCAGCTCAAGCCGCGCCAATACACCGGGACTGCCAAGACCCCCGTTACCGTCGCCTGGGTGGACAGTGCCACGCTGGACCGCTTGCTCACCTGGGATCAGACCACCGGTTATGAAGTTACTGAATTCGATGGCAGCCAGGACCCGGAATGGATGATACGCATGTTGCGCAGCGAAACATTCCAGAAACTGCCGCCTTCCAATATCAACGCCCTGTTTGCCCGCTTTGAGCCAGTCGAGGTCAAGGCCAATCAGGTCATCATCCGGCAGGGCGATGCGGGCGACTTCTACTACATCATTAAAACCGGCAAAGCCAACGTGTCACGCAAGGCAGAGAAAGATGGCAAGGTTTCTGTGGTCGGACAATTGAGCGAAGGTGATGGATTTGGCGAGGAAGCGTTATTGTCGGGTGCGCCGCGCAATGCCACGGTGGTGATGGCCGCGGAGGGTATTCTCATGCGTCTGGCCCGGAAAGATTTCGATGGGCTGATGCGCGAACCGCTGGTGAAATGGGTGACGCTGGATCAGGCCAAGACCTTGGCGCAGCAGGGAGCCGGGCTGCTCGACGTGCGTACCGAAGATGAATTTCGCAACGGCACCGTCAAGGGCAGCATAAATCTGCCACTGACTATGTTGCGGCGCAAGGCAGCGGAGCTTGATTCAAGGCGCCACTATGTCGTCCTTTGTCAGACTGGCAGTCGCAGTTGTGCGGCGGCGTTCCTGCTGAGCCAGCGTGGTTTTGAAGTGTCCGTGTTGCGCGGCGGCCTGAATGGATTGACGCGCAACGTCTGATTTTCATCATAGAGTTAATTCAACAGCATAAATCCTCGGCATTCTTTCCTGCGCCGTGTCAGATCGGGATTGCGGAGAAGTGATGGGTGGTTTACCCTTGCCGTCCCGTTTTGGCACGTGGTGTCAATGATTATCCCGGAGAGGTGTCCGAGCGGTTTAAGGAGCACGCTTGGAAAGTGTGTGTACGCCAAAAACGTACCGAGGGTTCGACGAGGATTGCCGGGAGCAATGCCGAACGCCGCGTCAGCGGCGGCCCCGCAGGGGCGAGGCACAGGGATGTGCCGAGTAATCCCTCCCTCGTGTGTTAGGTTAGGCGGGATTCGATTTTTACAGTTACGGAGAGGTGTCCGAGCGGTTTAAGGAGCACGCCTGGAAAGTGTGTGTACGCCAAAAGCGTACCGAGGGTTCGAATCCCTCCCTCTCCGCCAGTCAAATACAAATGGGGCCTTTGGCCCCATTTGTATTTGAACGTGTGAAAGGTGGATTCGAACCCTCGGTAATCTTCTCCAGTTATCCCTCCAGCTTCACAGCGTGATAAACTCCCCGCTTACTGATTGATTATGGCGGTGAGAGCCGGTCCCCCCTCGGCGACGGAAGCTTGTGAACCCGGTCAGGTCCGGAAGGAAGCAGCCGCAGCAGGTATTTCGGGTACTGGGGTGTGGTTGGCTCGAACCGCCACCCGTTAATTAAGCCTGACTGTAACTGCGGAAAAGAACTCCTGAAAAGCGAACAGTTTGGCTTTAGACAAGCCGCAACGATGTACAAAGATAAAATGCGAAGTTTTCCAGAGTGGGGCCTATGAGTTATCAGGTCTTGGCGCGTAAGTGGCGCCCGCGCAATTTCACAGAACTCGTGGGCCAGGCCCACGTGGTGCAGCCTCTGGTCAATGCGCTGGATCACGGCCGCCTGCATCATGCCTTCCTCTTTACCGGGACCCGTGGTGTCGGCAAAACCACCATCGCCCGCATCCTCGCGAAATCGCTCAACTGTGAAACCGGCGTGACGTCCAAGCCTTGCGGCGAGTGCAGCGCTTGCAAAGAAGTGGACGAAGGCCGTTTCGTTGACCTGATCGAGGTTGATGCGGCCTCGCGTACCAAGGTGGATGACACGCGCGAGCTGCTGGATAACGTGCAGTACGCGCCTTCACGCGGCCGTTACAAGGTCTATCTCATCGACGAAGTTCACATGCTTTCCGGCCATAGTTTCAACGCGCTGCTGAAAACGCTGGAAGAGCCGCCGCCGCATGTTAAATTCCTGCTGGCCACTACCGATCCGCAGAAACTGCCGGTAACGGTGCTGTCGCGTTGCCTGCAATTCAATCTTAAGCGTTTGCCGCTCGATCAAATCGCCGCGCAGATTCAGAAGATTCTGGACGCGGAAGGCATTGCCCATGATGCCCCTTCCATCAAGCTGATGGCGCGTGCTGCTGACGGCAGCATGCGCGATGGCCTGTCGCTGCTCGATCAGGCGATTGCCTATGGCGGTGGCCAGGTCAACGAGGCGGAAGTGCGCGCCATGTTGGGAACGATTGACCAGAATTTCATCGAAAACATTCTGCAGGGACTTGCGGCAGGCAATGTAGGAGATCTGATCAAGGCTGTTTCCGAGGTGACCGAGTTTGGTCTGGATTATGAAGCGGTCTTGAAGGACCTGCTGTTGTCGCTGCACCGGATTGCACTGGCGCAGGTCGATCCGGCGCTGGCGGGAGAGGAGAGCGAAAGTGTACTGGCGCACGCACGCGCGATGTTGCCGCAGGACGTGCAGCTTTACTATCAGATTGGTGTGATGGGGCAACGCGATCTGCCCTATGCCCCGGACCCGCGCAGCGGGCTGGAAATGATCTTGTTACGCATGGTGGCATTCCGCCCGGCGGACGCGAGCGAGGTACGTACATCCGTTCCTGCCACCACGTCTTCGCCCAAGACCGCGACGCAGGCTGCGACGGTGCCTCAAGCTACGGCACCCGTGACAGTGACGGCGAAGCCTGTCGTTGTTGCACCTGCCAAGGTTACGGCGCCACAAGATCCAGGTGCGCCGGGAGCAAAATGGGGAGAAGTGGTGGCCCAGCTTGGTCTTGCGGGCCTGATGCGTGAGCTGGCCAACAACACGACACTGGAGTCATATGTAGATGGCGTAATGATACTGACGCTGGAAGAGTCGCACGCGAAGATTCTCAACAAAGAGCGCGAGGAAGAATTCAGGAAGGCACTGGAAAAATACCACGGCGCGCCGATACGCCTGAAGATGAATCTCGGTCGCCCGAGCGTGGAAACGCCGGCGAGGGAAAAGAGCCGTTTACAGGACGAGCGCCAGCAGGCGGCGGTGCAGGCCATCGTGGAGGACCCCAACGTGCGCGCGTTGCAGGAAAAATTCGGTGCCCGGGTCAACCCAGCTTCGATTCGGTCCAAGGTTTAATTTGAGTAGTTTTCGGGAAGGGGTAAAGCACTTTCCCGGGCATCTTTACTTAACAGAGTAGTTTTCGGGAAAGGGTAAAGCACTTTCCCGAGTATCTTAGCTAGAGGTTTAGATTAGAGTAGTTTTCGGGAAAGGGTAAAGCACTTTCCCGAGTATCTTTCTTAAAGAGGACAATATGAAAGGTGGATTGGGAAACATCATGAAACAGGCGCAGGCGATGCAGGAGAATCTGCGCAAGGCCCAGGAACAGCTGGCGACCATCGAGGTTAGCGGCAGCAGCGGGGGAGGCATGGTCAGCGTAATCATGACTTGCCGGCACGATGTCAAACGCGTGCAGATCGACCCCAGCTTGCTGAAGGATGACAAGGAAGTTTTGGAAGACCTGATTGCCGCCGCCATGAACGATGCCGTGCGCAAAGTCGAGAAGACCACCGAGGAAAAAATGGCGGGACTGACCGCCGGATTGAATATTCCCGGGATGAAGCTGCCGTTCTAGTGAGCATGAACGACATTACTGTCCTGGAAGCGCTCAAGCAGGCCCTGCGCCGCCTGCCTGGCGTGGGGCCGAAAAGCGCCAGCCGCATGGCTTATCATCTCCTCGAACGTGACCGCGAGGGCGCGCGAACCATTGCGCGGGCGCTGACTGATGCCGTTGAGCGTATCGTTCACTGCCAGCGTTGCAACAACTTGAGCGAAGCAGAACTGTGTCCGATTTGTTCTTCCAGCCGGCGTGACAAGTCGCTGTTGTGTGTGGTCGAGTCGCCTTCCGATCTTGTTTCGCTCGATCAGTCCGGCGTATACAACGGCATGTATTTTGTACTCATGGGGCGGTTGTCACCGCTCGATGGTATCGGCCCGGAGGAAATTGGCATCCCCCGGCTCGAGACCCTGCTCGACGAAGGTGGCGTCAAAGAGGTCGTGCTTGCCACTAACCTGACTGTTGAAGGCGAAGCCACTGCGCACTACATCAGCGATCTGGTTCGCGCCCGTCAAATCAAGGCAACGCGCATTGCCTATGGTGTCCCTATCGGCGGCGAGCTGGAATATACCGACCGCAACACACTGGCGCGGGCGCTGGCCGGTCGACGCGAGGCGTAACAGCCAGATGACTTGCGGCCATTTCATTTTCAGTGCATTGCTTTTGATCTCCATTACCGGTGGTGACGACGATGCGGCCGGAAGACACGCCTGAGCTGAGGGCAAGTCCGGCCGACCTGCGCCTGATTCTGTTTACCTGTGATACCTCTCCGATCGTTGCACCATTGGTCATGTCGCGGCATCCCGTGGCGGGTATCATCGAGTTCCGCACGTCCTGTGGCGAGAGGTCTTTGCCGTACCGCCTGATCAGGCGCATCAAGCGCTTTATCCTGCGCCAACCCTATTCGCTCGCGGATTTCTGCGCCCGCAACGAGATTGCGCACCGGGTGACGGACAGCGGCCGTGACCCGGCGCTCGTCGACTGGATGCAGGCACTGTCGCCGGACCTGATGGTGGTTTATTTCAGCCCGCTGATCGACGAAGCGATCTTTTCCATTCCCCGTCATGGCAGCATCAATCTGCATCCCTCGCTGCTTCCGTTGTACCGCGGCAAGCATCCGCTGTTCTGGAGCCATTTGAACATGGATGAGGAAATCGGCGTGACCGTTCACTTCCTGACCCGCGGCGCCGACAATGGCGACATCCTGTTGCAGCGCCGGTTTCCGCTCGTCAAAGGGCGGCGCGAAAAGGAAATTGAATTGCACGCCGTGCGTGACGTGGGTGTCCCCCTGCTTCTCGAGGCGATTGAAATGATCGCGCGCGGCGAGGTTCAGCCCAAACCGCAACCCCGACAAAGCCCGACGCCGCCCGCGCGCCGCATCCAGGGTCATGAACTGCGGGACATGATCGACTGGGAACGCTGGCCGATTGAACGTGTCTGGACCCTGCTGCGGTTCGCCGAGGATTGGCCGGGATTGCTGCCCCGGGCGCCGGGTTGGCGGCGGCGTTTGCCGTGGAGCATCGCCCATTATGTCAAGGGGAAGTCGGAAGGGGTGCCGGGGCAGATCCGGTATGATGAGCAGGGATTCTACCTGCATCATCCCGATGGCAAGATCCGCCTGAGAACCCGCTTCGATGTAAAACAGCTCATCAGCGAGATTTTGCGCTAGCCACGGACAGCCTGTCATGGCCTATGGTGTCCCTATCGGCGGCGAGCTGGAATATACCGACCGCAATACGCTCGCGCGTGCGCTGGCCGGTCGACGCGAGGCGTGATTAACTAAACAGTCTTCTTTACCCCAGCGCACGGCGATGGGGCATTGTCACGCAAGGAAGCCCATGCCCAGCGACTCATTGGTATTTGTTGTATTCCTGATTTTCACCGGTGCCGCCTTCGTCGCCACCCTGGCGCTATACGCGCGTCAGGCGCTGATCGTTTCCTACATTGTGCTCGGCGTGGTGATGGGCCCCTCGCTGCTGGGTTGGGTGACGGACGCTACGTTGATTAAAGGCGTGGCTGATATCGGCATCATATTCCTGCTGTTTCTGCTGGGCTTGAACATGCATCCGCAGAAGCTGTTCCGGCTTCTGGGCTCGGCATCGATTGTCACCGGACTGAGTTCGCTAGTCTTTGGCGTGATCGGCATGGCGGCAGGCCTCCTCCTTGGTTTTACCTGGATTGAATCCCTGGTCGTTGGTGGCGGAATGATGTTTTCCAGCACCATCGTGGGCCTGAAACTGTTGCCCACCACGGTGTTGCATCATCGGCACACCGGCGAGGTCATGATCAGCATCCTGTTGTTGCAGGACATCATCGCCATTGTCCTGTTGTTGATACTGCAGGCCGGCATCGGCGGACAGACCCTGATGGCCGACATCATGGGTCTCACGCTCGCCTTGCTGGGCATTTGTGTGCTGGCCTGGCTGGTGGAGCGTTTCGTGCTCATTCCGCTCATCACGCGTTTTGATGCCATTCAGGAATATATTTTTCTGCTCGCCATCGGCTGGTGCCTCGGGCTGGCAGAGCTTTCGGTGTGGCTTGGGCTGTCACACGAGATCGGCGCGTTCATTGCCGGCGTGGCACTGGCTTCCAGTCGTATCTCCCTTTTCATCGCCGAAAGCCTCAAACCGTTGCGGGATTTTTTCCTGATCATCTTTTTCTTCACGCTCGGTGCCGGACTGGATATCAAGTTGCTGGTGGACGTGCTGCTACCTGCCGCGGTGCTCGCCGGGGTGATATTGCTCGTGAAGCCATTTGTCTTCAACAAGCTTCTGGCACACACCGGGGAATCGCCACCGCGCGCGAGGGAACTGGGCATGCGCCTGGGGCAGGGGAGCGAATTCTCCCTGCTGATCGCCGTGCTGGCGCTGGAAACCGGCGTCTTGCGTAGTCAGGCCGCGCACTTGCTGGAACTTGCCACCATTCTTTCCATGATGGTTTCGATGTATTTGATTGTCTGGCGCTACCCAACTCCCATTGCCATCAGCGACGAACTGCGCCGTAACTGATCTTGAGAGTCTGCTTGGCAAGACTCGACCGGCGTGGTGTTGATTCCGGCGCGTGGACTATGCGCCGGTCAAGATGTTTATTTTGGCGGCGCAGATGAAGTCGTTTTCCGACAGGCCCTTGATACTGTGTGTGCTGAAGCGCATATGGCAGCGGTTGTATCCCACCTCAAGGTCGGGATGATGATCTTCCCGGTGCACGACCCAGGCCTGGGCGTTCACGAAAGCCAATGTTTCATAATAATTCTTGAACTTGAAGGTACGGCTGATTTCGGTAGCGGCCTCATTCAAGGCCCAGCCCGGGGTCTGCTGGATTAAATCGGCGGCACGATCGCGCGCCAGCGGCGGCGTTCCCGGTTCGCAGGACTTGCAGGACTTTTTCGTCAGATCAGTCATGGCGCCACCCGTTATTTGAATTTGTAATACGTTTCATTCAGGTATTTCACCAGGTCGTCGATCTGGGCTTTTCCAAGCGTTGCATCGACCGCGTGACCGCAGTTATTGATTTGCTGCGTCAAACCATCGAAATTCTTGACCGACCTGTCCTTGCGCTTATAAACGCTGTCGTTATGACAAGAGAGGCAGTTGGCTTCGTGCACTTTCTTGCCCTCACTGGCGTTGCCGGGCATTGCCGCAGCGCTGGTGGAGACGACCATAACGATGAGTGCCGTAAAGAATGCCGGTGATTTGAGCATAACTCCTCCTTGTAAATGTCTCAGGATTTGCCCGCCAAATGCGCGATGCGCAGCGCAGCGGGCGGATGCGAGTCGTAAAACGCAGAATGCAGCGGATCGGGTGTGAGCGTGCTGGCATTCTCTTTATACAGCTTCACCAGTGCGTTAACGAGTTCGCGCGCGTTGGTCTGTTCGGCGGCGAAGCTATCGGCCTCGTATTCATAGCGACGCGAACTCCAGGCGAACAGTGGCTGCAGGAAGAACGTAAATACCGGAATGACCAGCATGAAGAGCATCAAGGCGGCGTGGGTCGAGGGCTGTGTCATACCAAGGCTGGCGTAGAACCAGGGCTGGGTGATCAGCCATCCGAGCAATGCCAGACCGAACAGACTCATGCCGAAGGTCAGCATCATGCGCTTGACGACATGCCGGCGTTTGAAGTGCCCCAACTCGTGTGCGAGCACGGCCTCGATTTCCTTTTCTCCCAGATGCTCAAGCAGTGTATCGAAGAAGACAATGCGCTTGGATTTGCCGAAGCCGGTAAAGTAGGCATTGCCATGTGCGCTACGGCGCGATCCATCCATGACGAAAATACCGCGTGACCGGAAGCCAGTGCGTTCCAGCAGCGCCTGAATGCGATCGCGCACGGAATTATTTTTGAGCGGCGTGAATTTATTGAAGATCGGTGCGATCCACGCGGGGTAGGCCCACACCAGAAAAAGCGTGAAGCCGCTCCACAGCAGCCATACATATACCCACCACAGTGCGCCAGTCTCCTGCATCAGCCATAACGCGGCGATGGCCAGTGGTGCTCCGATCACCCCGAGTAGCAGAGTTTTCTTGATGAGATCGGTGAAGAAGAGGCTGGGTGAGGTTTTATTGAATCCAAATCGGTTTTCGATCACGAAGACCTGGTACACGCTGATTGGCAGCTCGATCAAACCCATGATGATGAATGCGCCCAGAATGAACAGGGCGCCGGTAATCAGCTCGCCATGGCCGAAGCTGCGTACCAGCCGATCCAGCCACTCCAGACCTCCACCCACGGTCCAGACCATAAGCAAGGCCGTGCCATAGATATCTTCAATGCGACCGAATCTTGTATGCGCGATGGTGTAATTCGCGGCTTTGCGGTGATCTTCGAGCGAGATCTTGCGGCGAAAGACTTTCGGCACCGCGTTACGGTTGGCGCTGACGTGACGTATGTGTCGGTTGGCGAGCCACAGCTCAACCAACAACGACAGGCCGAGCAGACTTATAAATATGATCGTGAAGGTATTCATGGGGCAAGGATGTTATCATCACCGCTGAAGAGACAGTAGGGAACGCGGAAAATTCCCATCCAGAATCCGGAGACCACGCATGGCGCAATCAACCAACGGGGCGCAAAACAGCAACGCCCTGATCTGGATAGACATGGAAATGTCAGGGTTAAATCCGGAAACCGACCGGATTATCGAAGTGGCCACCATTATCACTGACAGCGATCTGAATATCGTCGCGGAAGGACCGGTATTGGCGGTACACCAGTCCGATGCCGTGCTGGCGTCCATGGACGACTGGAACCAGCGCACTCACGCGGGAACCGGCCTGATCGAGCGCGTAAAGCAGTCGTCCCATACCGAGGCGGATGTAGAACGGATGACGCTCGAATTTCTCCAAAAGCACATCCCGAAGAATAAATCCCCCATGTGCGGCAACAGCATTTGTCAGGACCGGCGTTTCCTCGCGCGCACCATGCCGCAGCTTGAAGCGTGGTTTCATTACCGTAATCTCGATGTGAGCTCCATCAAGGAGCTGGTGAAACGCTGGAAACCGGGTCTCTGCAGTGGCTTGGTAAAAAAGAACACGCACAAGGCGCTTGACGACATTCGCGAGTCCATTGAGGAATTGAAATATTATCGCGAACACTTTTTTGTGAAATAAACGTATAGCACTGACATTAATTAACGGTACGACCAATTGCCCATCTCACGTGCTCCCTCACCAGTTTTGATGAGTGGTCTTGGTGATTCTCGAGTGCCTTCAAGACATCCATGTTCCTTGGTCCGTTCCCCAGTGCCACGGCAATGTTCCTTAGCCAGCATTCGTAGCCAATGCGCCGGATGGCAGTGCCTTCGGTGTATTTCAGAAATTCCTCTTCGGTCCAGGAAAACAGCCTGATCAGTTCCGGCGCATCGAGACCGTGACGCGGGGCAAAGTCGGGCTCTGCGCTGGGTTGTGCGAAGCGGTTCCACGGGCAGACGAGCTGGCAGTCGTCGCAGCCATAGATACGGTTACCGATCAGTGGACGCAGCTCCACGGGAATGGGGCCGCGTAATTCGATGGTGAGATAGGAAATGCAGCGACGCGCATCCAGTTCGTACGGCGCGACGATGGCCTGGGTCGGACAGATATCAAGGCAGGCATGGCAGGTGCCGCAGTGGTTTTCGGCGGGTGCATCTACCGGCAGCGGCAGATCGGTATATAGCTCGCCGAGAAAGAACCACGAGCCGGTCTGCTTGTCGATCAGGTTGGTGTGCTTGCCGATCCATCCGAGCCCGGCCTTTTCGGCCAAGGCCTTCTCCAGCACCGGGGCGCTGTCGGTGAAGGCCCGATACTGGAATGGCCCCACCTGTGACTCAATGCGCTCGGCCAGTTTTTGCAGTCGGGTACGCAGAACCTTGTGGTAGTCTCGCCCAAGCGCATAGCGGGAGATAAAGCCCAGTTGCGGATCACGCATGACGGTTTCGCTGTCGGCAACTTGGCCCGGAAGGTAATCTAGGCGCGCCGAGATCACGCGCAGTGTTCCGGGCTGTAATTCCTGCGGCCGGCTGCGGCGGGTGCCGTGCGATTCCATATAATGCATTTCCCCGTGTCGCCCCAGTTTAAGCCAGCTCAGCAGTCGGGTTTCGGCGTCGCCGAGTTCAATATCTGCGATACCGATTTTTTGGAAGCCAAGCTCCTGTCCCCACCGTTTGATGTCAGAGGCGAGTCGAGCCAGATCAATATTTCTGTTTTGCGCAGTATGCATCAGGGCCTATCATATACTCTTCAAACTCAAGGAAGCATGCATGAATCTCCCCGTAGCCCTTTACACCGCCGCCCAGGTGCGGGAGCTCGACCGGTTGGCCATCGAAGACCGCAAGATTCCCGGCGCGAAGCTGATGCAACGCGCGGGAGAAGCGGTGTTTGATTTGCTGCGCACACGCTGGCCGCGCGCTCGGCGCATCGTGGTCCTATGTGGTTCGGGCAATAATGGCGGCGATGGTTATGTGGTAGCGCGACTGGCGCGCGAGGCCGGCCTGGCGGTTGATGTCCTGAGTCTGGGCGCGGCGGATAAAATGCACGGTGATGCCGGTGCGGCGCGCAAGCAATGCAAATCTGCCGGTGTGTCTATCCAGAATTTCCAGGACAATCTTTTCGCGGGCCATGATGTCATTGTTGATGCTTTGCTCGGGATCGGACTGGAGCGTCCGGTGGAAGGTGAATGGCGCGCTGCCATTGATTCCATAAACAATAGCCGTGTTCCGGTGCTGGCCTTGGATGTGCCCTCCGGTTTACATGCCGACACCGGCCGTGTCATGGGTGTGGCGGTGCGCGCGAACGCCACCATGACCTTCATCGGTCTCAAGGCCGGCATGTTCACTGGTGCAGGACGTGAACATAGTGGCGAGATTTTTTTCAACGACCTCGGAGTTCCGCCGGATATATACGCCAAAGTTTCTGCCTTGATGCGACGTCTGACAGAAGATTCGCTTCATGGTCTTATTCCGAGACGGAGGCGTGACATGCACAAGGGCGATGCTGGCCATGTGCTGGTGATCGGCGGTGATCGCGGTATGCCCGGGGCGGCGCGCCTGGCAGGTGAGGCGGCGTATCGCGCCGGGGCTGGTTTGGTGATGCTGGCCACTCATCCCGAGCATGCCGCGCACATCAGCGCGGCGCGGCCGGAGTTGATTGTTCACGGCGTGGCCACACCGGAAGAATTGCGGCCTCTGCTGGCGCGCGCCGATGTTATTGCCGTGGGGCCGGGACTGGGGCAGGGCGGGTGGGGGGAGGCCCTGTTTGGTGCGGCGCTCGACACCAAGCTGCCCATGGTGGTGGACGCCGATGCGCTGAATATCCTGGCCGCCGACCCATTGATGCACACGGATTGGATACTCACGCCCCATCCCGGCGAGGCGTCACGCATGCTGGGCATGTCGAAAGAGGAGATACAGGCCGACCGTTTCGCCGCCGTGCACGAGCTGGTGGCGAGTTTCGGCGGTGTGTGTGTGCTGAAGGGGGCGGGGACGCTGGTGGCATCATTATATGATGGCGTAGTGTCGGTCTGTGACCGCGGCAACCCGGGCATGGCGACTGGCGGCATGGGGGATGTGCTGACCGGCGTGATCGCCGGCCTGCGGGCGCAAGGGCTGATATCGCCTGTGGCGGCGCGTCTCGGTGTGTGGGCGCATGCATCAGCTGGGGATGACGCCGCCCACTCAGGTGAAATCGGCGTTCTGGCCTCAGACCTGCTGCCCCATATCCGCACTCGCCTCAATCGCCTGGTAAGACATGCCGACCATTGAACGGGAGGCATCATCGGTGGCGGAAATGGAGGCGCTGGGGGCAAAACTCGCCACCGAGGTGGGAAAGGTACACCTCGTTAACATCCACGGCCCATTAGGTGCTGGCAAAACTACGCTGGTGCGTGGGATGTTGCGCGGCCTGGGTCATGCGGGCGCGGTCAAGAGTCCGACATTCACGCTCGTCGAACCTTACGATTTCGGCAATCTCCACTTCTATCATTTCGATCTTTACCGTTTGAACGACCCAGGCGAGCTGGAATTTCTTGGCCTGCGCGACTACCTTGACGGTAAAGGTGTGTGTGTAGTCGAGTGGGCTGAACGCGCGCAGGGCGTTTTGCCATCGCCGGACGTAGATATTATGATTGAACCGACCGAGACAGGACGCATGGTACGGATCACGACCCTGACCCCCCAAGGTGACATTTGGCTGGAGACGCTGGCATGAGGCTGGTATCGCGCCTGCTTTTCTCCATGCTACTGCTGTTGGTACCCCCGTCTGTATTGGCTGAACCTGTTTCCGTGCAACACCTGCGCGTGTGGCGCGCACCGGACCATACCCGCATTGTGTTCGATGTCAGCGCTCCGTTGGAGCACCGTTTTTTTACCTTGCAGGATCCGCCTCGCATCGTTGTAGATATGGATAACGCGCGTCTGCAAGGGCCACTGCCGGAGGTGGAAACAGGCGGCCCGTTGCTTGCCACGGTGCGCAGCGGTGCGCCAGAAGAAGGCCCCTTACGAGTCGTGCTGGATCTCAAGACCGAGGTGCGTGCGCGGAGCTTCATGCTGAAGCCGGCCGGGCCTTACGGGCATCGATTGGTGATCGATCTCTATGACGCGAAGGCGACACAGGAAGATGCGACCGCACCGAAAGACGATTCAAGATCATCTGTTCCAACAGAACGCAGAGTGCTGGTGCCGCCTGCTGCGCGCGACCGCGTGGTGGCGATTGACGCCGGTCATGGCGGCGAAGACCCGGGGGCGCTGGGAAGGCGCTATCGCACCCGTGAAAAAGATGTGACGCTATCCATCGCGCGCGAGCTGGCCAAGCTGGTGGCGCAGACACCGGGAATGCGCCCCGTACTTATCCGCGATGGTGATTATTATGTCGGTTTGCGACAGCGTTATGATAAGGCGCGTCGCGCACGCGCTGACGTGTTTATTTCCATTCACGCGGATGCTGTTCCCAGCCGTCAGGCTTTTGGCTCATCGGTCTATGCGTTGTCGGAGAAGGGCGCGAGCAACGCCATGGCGCGCCAACTCGCCGACAAGGAAAACGCCTCCGACCTGATCGGCGGTGTAAGCCTGAATGACAAGGACGACATGCTGGCACAGGTCCTGCTTGACCTGTCCCATAACAAGACCATGCAGGATAGCCTGAATCTGGGCGATAACATCCTGGCGGAGTTGCGACGCATAGGCCCGGTACATATGCGCAACGTGGCCCAGGCCGGTTTTGCCGTGCTTAAGTCGCCTGACATCCCCTCGGTACTGGTCGAAACCGCGTTTATCTCCAATCCCTCGGAAGAGAAAAAATTGCGTACGCCGTCATTCCAGCAGCAGCTTGCTGAAAGTATTTTCCGCGGTATCAAGCGGCATCTGGCGCGCGTGCCGGTGGCACCATCCGTGTCAATACAGGCAACGAATAACCCGTTGGACCCACCGCGCGAGCATGTTGTGCGCAGAGGCGAAACTCTGGTCTCCATCGCGCGGCAATACAATATCCACGTGGATGCCCTGCGTTTTATCAATGACATGTGGGGCGCGGATCTCCCGGTTGGCCTGAGGCTGCGCATTCCTTCCAGGCAGGGAGACGGCTAGCACCGTTTTACGTATGTCACCCGGGCCGATTGTAAATCATTGGGTCCGGGTTGGGTTTTTGCGTTAAGATTTACGCCACGGCTGTTTCCAAAAAATACCAAGGAGATATTTCATGAATGGATCCCCATTGTCGAAATGGACGCTTTGCCTGGTTGCCGTGGGGTTGAGTCTTGGCGCCTGCGGCAAAAAAGAGGAATCAGCCACCGCGACCATGACGGGTGAATTAACGGTGCGGATCGGGCAGGTTTCGCCGCTCACCGGCCCGCAGGCCCATCTGGGGAAGGACAACGATAATGGCGCGCGTCTTGCCATCGATGAAATCAATGCGTCCGGCGTGACCTTGGGCGGTAAAAAAGTAAAATTTGTCCTCGTCAGCGAGGATGACCAAGCCGATCCCAAGTTCGCGACTATCGTGGCCGATAAGCTGATAGATCAAAAGGTAGCTGGCGTCATCGGCCATTTGAATTCTGGTACCAGTATCCCCGCTTCTAAAAGATATCACGAAGCCGGCATTCCGCAGATTTCGCCTTCCGCTACGGCCATCGCCTACACCGCCCAGGGATTCAAGACCGCTTTCCGGATCATGACCAACGACCGTCAGCAAGGAAAGGTGTTGGGCGAGTATGCCGTGAAGAAGCTTGGCGCGAAACGCATTGCCATCATCGACGACCGCACTGCTTATGGCCAGGGGCTGGCGGATGAGGTGGACAAGGCGGTTAAGGCCTCGGGTGGCGAGGTGATAGCACGTGAGTTCACGACCGATCGTTCCACGGATTTTCTCGCCATCCTCACTTCCATCAAGGCGAAGAAACCCGATCTGGTCTTCTATGGCGGCATGGATGCACAAGGCGCGCCGATGGTGAAGCAATTGCATTCGCTCGGTATCAAGGCGAAGTTCCTGGGTGGTGACGGCGTGCAAACCGCCGAGTTTCTCAAGCTGGCCGCGACCCAGGCCGAGAGCGTGACAGCCTCATCGCCCGGACTGCCGATCGAGAGCATGCCAGGCGGCAAGGAATTCAAACAGAAATTCACCGACCGGTTTGGAGCCATCCAAACCTATGCCCCCTATGCTTACGATGCCGCCATGACCATGGTGGACGCGATGAAAAAAGCGGATTCCGCCGTGCCCGCCAAATACCTGACTGAACTCCCGCGCGTCCAGCGTACCGGCGTCACTGGCAATATAAGCTTTGATGAAAAGGGCGATGTTCGTGGCGGGGCCATCACCCTGTATCAAGTCAAGGCAGGGAAATGGGAGGTTCTGGAAACTGTCATGGGGGATGCTGGCGCGGTACCCGCCGAACCGAAAAAATAAATCTCACCGCAAAGACGCAGAGAACGCAAAGCAAGCCAAGAATAATGAAAATAAGTTTTAACAATTGAAAACTTTTCTTTGCGTCCTTTGCGTCTTTGCGGTGAATTATTTAGTTAAGCCCTGATGGATATTCTCACCCAGCAGCTGATCAACGGCCTGGTACTCGGAAGCATCTATGCCTTGGTGGCGCTGGGTTACACCATGGTGTACGGCATCCTCGAACTCATCAACTTCGCGCATGGCGAGGTAACGATGTTCGGGGCGATGATATGTCTTGCCGTCATCGGCGCGCTGGCGGCTAATGGCGCTGAGACCAATGGACTTCTTATCGTAGCGCTCGGACTGCTGGCCGCCATTGCAGTTTGTATGGCCATAGGATTCCTGATTGAGCGCATCGCTTACCGCCCGCTGCGCCGCGCCCCCCGGCTGGCGGCCCTCATTACCGCCATCGGCATGTCGATCGTGCTGCAAAACGCGGCGATGCTGATCTGGGGCAAACAATACATCAGCTTCCCGCCGTTGCTTCCGCTGACGCGTTACGAAATCGGTGGCGCAGTCATCACCAACCTGCAGATTTTCATCATGATCCTTTCCTGCCTGCTGATGGCGGGTCTGTTGCTGCTCATCAAGCGGACGCGTCTGGGGCGCGCCATGCGTGCCACCGCCCAGGCGCAGGATATCGCCGGGCTCATGGGCATCAACGTCAATACCATCATCTCAGTCACGTTCGTGATCGGCGCGGCACTGGCGGCGGTCGCCGGCGTCATGGTCAGCGCCTATTATGGGCTGGCACATTACTTCATGGGCTTCACGCTCGGTCTCAAGGCCTTTACGGCGGCAGTGCTGGGCGGTATCGGCAATATCGCCGGTGCCATGCTGGGCGGTCTGTTGCTGGGCCTGATTGAAAGTTTTGGTGCGGGGTACATCGGGGCACTGACAGGAGGATTCCTCGGCAGCCATTATCAGGATGTCTTCGCCTTTTTTGTGCTGATTCTGGTGCTGGTCTTCCGTCCTTCCGGTTTGCTGGGTGAGCGTGTTGTGGAACGCGCCTGAATAAAAGAATATGAACCACGGGGGACACGGGGAAAAAGATGAAAGGAAAGATAGGATGCCCCTTTTTTCAGTGTTTTTCTCCCCGTGCTCCCCGTGGTTAAGTTTGTTTTTCGATTATTCATGATCAAACACTGGCAAAAATGGAAACACGACCGCCGAACGGCATGGATTGCCTATATCGCACTCGGCGTGGTGCTGCTGTTGCTGCCTTTCCTTACCGGAGGGACGCTCGGGCGTGGGTGGGTGCGTATCCTGGATTTCACGCTGTTATATATCATGCTCGCGCTGGGCCTCAATATTGTCGTGGGCTATGCCGGTCTGCTCGATCTCGGGTATATCGCGTTTTACGCCGTCGGCGCCTACGTTTACGCGTTGTTGGCCTCGCCTCATTTTGGATTGCATCTTCCCTTTTGGGCACTGTTGCCGATGGGCGCCGGGATAGCCGGCCTATTCGGAATACTGCTGGGAGCGCCGACCCTGCGCCTGCGCGGCGATTACCTGGCCATTGTGACGTTGGGTTTCGGTGAGATCATCCGGATTTTCCTGAACAACCTCAATGCACCCATCAATATCACGAACGGTCCACAAGGCGTCAATCTGATCGATCCGATAGCTTTTGGCGGTTTTTCATTCAGTCAGGCGCATACTTTTTTCGGGGTGAGCTTCCCCGGAATCTATGCTTATTACTACCTGTTTCTTGCGCTCGCACTTTTAATTATTTTTGTATCGCTGCGTCTGCAAAATTCCCGCATCGGCCGTGCCTGGGTGGCGATTCGTGAGGACGAAGTGGCTGCCGAGGCGATGGGCATCAACACGCGCAACATCAAGCTGCTGGCGTTTGCCATGGGCGCCTCATTTGCTGGCGTCAGCGGCGGTCTGTTTGCGGGTTTCCAGGGATTCATCAGTCCGGAAAGCTTCAACCTTTTCGAATCCATTATCGTTCTGTGCATGATCGTTCTGGGCGGCATGGGTAACATCGGTGGCGTCATCCTGGGCGCGGTTCTGCTGACCATATTCCCGGAAGCGCTGCGCTATATTGGGGACCTGCAAGATTACCTCTTCGGCCGTACGCTGGTGGACGCTGCCGACCTGCGCATGCTGATATTCGGCCTCGCGCTGGTTTTGATCATGATATTCCGTCCGGCCGGGCTCCTGCCGTCGGTACGTCGTCGTCAGGAATTTGGTTCCGACACCTCCGTGCTGGCGCAGGAACAGGCTTCGCTTTATGACACGCGGCGCTGAAATAAAACCTGAATTACATTCCGAGGCACTGCTCACGGTCAGTGGCGTCTCCAAGTATTTCGGTGGACTGGCGGCGCTGCTGGAGGTATCGCTGCATATCCGCGCCGGCGAAATTTACGGACTGATCGGACCGAATGGCGCCGGCAAGACAACTTTGTTCAATGTCCTGACCGGCCTGTACAAGGCCGACGCCGGAAGCATCAGTTTGCGTGGCGCCCGGATTTCCGGGCTTAAGCCAAATCAGGTGGTGATGCATGGTCTGGCGCGCACGTTTCAGAACATCCGCCTTTTTGCCAACATGACCGCGATTGAAAATGTGATGGTGGGACGGCATCTCCGTACGCACGCCGGTATTGTCGGTGCCGTCTGGCGGGATCGAACGACGCGCGCGGAGGAATCGGCGATTCTTGGGCGTGCTCGTGAATTGCTGGAATACGTCGGCATTATGAAACAGGCCTATTTACCGGCAAAACATCTTTCTTACGGCGACCAGCGAAGACTCGAAATTGCGCGCTCCCTGGCCACTGACCCGGTATTGCTGGCGCTCGATGAACCGGCTGCCGGCATGAATCCCAATGAAACCGCCAAACTTCAGAATCTTTTGCAGAAAATTCGTGACGATGGTGTGACCCTGCTGCTGATTGAGCATGACGTGAAACTCGTCATGGGCTTGTGCGACCGTATTGCCGTGCTCGATTATGGTAAAAAAATTGCCGAGGGTATTCCAGCCGATGTGAAATCCGACCCGCGCGTCATTGAGGCCTATCTTGGCGCGGGGGCGGTGTGAGCTCCCTTGAGACGCGTGGGCTGGAGGTTTCCTACGGTGGTATCCGGGCCGTCAAAGGTATCGATCTGATGGTGCGCCGCAACGAGCTTGTCTGCCTGATCGGTGCCAACGGCGCGGGCAAGACCACGACACTCAAAGCCTTGTGTGGAATGATTCCTTCCAGCCGTGGTGAAATTCTGTACGAAGATACTCCCATTACCGGCCGGCCTTCGTATGAGTTGGTGCGCCGCGGAATATCCATGGTGCCGGAAGGACGAGGCATATTTGGTCGATTAACGCTGGAGGAGAATCTGAAGATTGGCGCCTACACGCGTGACGATGCCGCTGCCATTCGCGCAGATATGGATCGTCTCTATGAGTTATTTCCTCGCTTGGCCGAGCGACGCACACAGCAGGCCGGGACGCTTTCCGGAGGAGAGCAACAAATGCTGGCCATCGGCCGTGCACTGATGTGTCGGCCAAAGCTGCTGTTACTGGATGAACCCAGCATGGGCTTGGCGCCCATGCTGGTGCAGAAAATATTCGAGACCATTCGACGAATCGCGGAAGAGGGCATGACGTTATTGTTGGTGGAGCAGAACGCCAAACTGGCGCTCGAGGTCAGCCATCGGGGTTATGTCATGGAAAGCGGGAATATCGTACTTTCGGATTCGGCGGAGGCACTGCTCAAGAATTCCAGAATACAGGAATGCTATCTCGGCGGTTGACCGGCCAGAATCAGATCTCCACGGAACGCACCAGAGCTGGAGTTGTCGCGGGCCCCAGACGCCGGACTATTTCATCTTCAAGACACTTCAGCTGCGCCGAGTCGGTAAGCGGCTGCCGCTCGTGACTGTTAATGAAGAAAATATCCTCGGCCCGTTCGCCGTAGGTCGCCACCTTGGCGGCCATCAGGTTCACCCGGCATTGTTTGAGTGCCAGCGCCACCTGATAGAGCAGTCCCTGACGGTCCTGCGCGGTCACTTCCATGATGGTGAGCTGGCCCTTCGGCGAAGGGCTGAACAGGACACGCGTTTCAATCGGAAAGTGCTTCAGTTGGCGTTGCAGGCCCGCTGATTGCATCTCCCGACCCGGTTGCGGATGCAGGAGCTGGTCATGCATTGCCTTTTGCAGTTGCGACAGCGCGCGGGTATCGCTCACCGGTTGTTCATTGTGGTCGAGTACCACAAAGGTATCGAGCGCGAAACCGTTGCGCAGCGTGTGAATACGCGCATCCATGATTGACAGGTTCAGACGGTCAAAGCCGGCTGTGATGACCGCAAACAGGTCGTCGCCATCCGGCGTGTAGATTAAAAACTCGCTGCCGCCGAGATCGGGCGTGTACCGCGTGGCCACAACCGGCAGGTCCCTGGCGGATGATTTGGCGATGATCTGGGCGTGCCAGGCGAGGCTGTCCACGTCGTAAGGAAGAAAATATTCCTCGTCCAGGTCCTGCCAGAAGCGGGTGATGGCGGTTTCCGATATTCCGGCCGGACGCAGTTTCTCCAGCGTGGATTTGCGCAGGTCGGCAATATGTTCTTCGACATCAATCGGCCGGGCGATGCCGCGCAGCAGGAGTCTTGTGGTGGCGCTGTAGAGTTGTGACAGCAGCCGGCCCTTCCAGGCATTCCAGACAGTTGGGCTGGTACCGCGCATGTCGGCGACTGTAAGAAGATACATGTTGTCCAGATGCTCCTGGTCGCCCATCATCTGCGCAAAGCGCATGACCACGTCGGGATCAGAGATGTCCTCGCGCTGAGCCGTGGCTGACATCTGCAGGTGATGTCGAACCAGCCAGCAAACGAAAAGTGTGTCGTAATCGCTCAGATTGTGCAGGCGACAGAAGGCCTCGGCCTCCTTTTCTCCCAGCTGGGAATGATCACCGCCGCGTCCTTTGGCGATGTCATGATACAGGCCGCCCAGATACAAGCGCTCGGGCTTGACCAGTTTCTGAATGAGTTCGCTGGCCAACGGAAATTCTTCGTGAAATTCCGGCAAGTTAAAACGGCGCAGATTGCGTACAACCATGAGCGAGTGTGCATCGACCGTGTATACATGGAAAAGGTCATGCTGCATTTGCCCCACGATACGTCCGAAGGCGGGGAGATAAGCACCCAGCACGCCGTAGGCGTTCATGCGTCGCAGCTCGTGCGTTATGCCTTGCGGCTGGCGCATGATCTCCATGAACAGACTGCGACAGGCGAGGTCCTTGCGGAACTTGTTGTCAATACGGTGGAGGTTCGCGCGCACCATACGGATGGTGTCGGCACGCACGCCCTTAAGTTCGGGGTGTTGCTGCATAAGCAGGAACATCTCGATCAGCGCGAACGGCGCACGTTCGAATACCCGAGGGTGCGTCACTTCCAGAAAGCCGAGATGTGACTGAAAGCGGCGATTAATAGGCCGGATTTTTATGCGCCCACGTGCCAGGATGACTTCCTCGAAGTGTTGCAACAGGATTTCGTTGAGGAGGGTCAATTCCTTGACGGTCCGGTAGTAACGTTTCATGAATTGTTCGACGGCGAGGAAGCCGGGGCGATCGGCGTAACCGAAGTGCTTGGCCAGTTCGCGTTGATGATCGAACAGCAGCCGGTCCTCGCGCCGTCCGGCGAGATAATGCAGGCCGGCACGCACGTGCCACAGGAAATTTCTGCCGCGGATCAGCGTGCGATATTCCTCTTCGTTCAGAAAACCGCGTCCGACCAGATCGTGCAAGGAGGCGGTGTCGAAGTGGCGCTGGGTTACCCACGAGATCATGTGAATGTCTCGTAAACCACCCGGGCTGTCCTTGATGTTCGGCTCCAGGTTGTAGGCGGTATCGTGGAAGTGATGATGCCGGAGTATTTGCTCGTTGTGTTTGGCAGCGAAAAACTTTCGGCTCGGCCATATTTTCGAGGCATGTGTCACGGCACGCATTTTCCGGAACAACTCCTCATCGCCCTCCAGCAAGCGCGCTTCCATGAGATTTGTCGCCACGGTGATGTCATCTTTGGCCTCTCGCACGCAATCCTTCAGCGTGCGTACGCTGTGGCCGACCTCGAGCCCCATGTCCCAGAAGAAACGGATCAGGGCTTCGACGAAGGGCTTGGCCTTGACTGGTTTTTCCTTATCGAGCAGCACCATGAGGTCGATGTCCGAGACAGGATGCAGTTCGCCTCGCCCATAACCGCCTACGGCCACCAGGGCAACGCGAAAACCGGTTGGCAGCAAGGTTAGGTGCTGTTTCCAGGCACGCATGATGAGTTGATCGACGAATTTGGCGTGCGCGGTAACCAGAAGTGTGGCGCCGCTGTTTTCGAAAAAGCGTTTTTTGAGATTCGCGCGCCCGGCTTGCAACGCGGCGCGAAAGAGGGGAAGCGGTTTATCGCTGTCGGCCAGTGACTGGTCGAACTCGCGGCTGTGGAACAGGCTATCCCGTGCGCTGGCCACGAAGGACTCAGTGTCCCGCTGCCGGGCTGGAGACGTTCATAGGCTGTCTCCGGGAACGAGCGTGAGTACTTCGTAGCCTGTGTCCGTGACCAGCACGGTGTGTTCCCATTGTGCGGATAGCGAATGGTCGCGCGTGACCACGGTCCAGTTGTCGGGCAGAAGTTTTACTTCTTTCCTGCCGGCATTGATCATGGGTTCAATGGTAAAGGTCATGCCGGGCTCCAGCGCCATTCCTGTTTCCGGCTGCCCGTAGTGCAACACCTGTGGATCTTCGTGGAATTCGCGCCCGATACCGTGCCCACAATATTCGCGCACGATCGAGAATCCATGCGCTTCAGCGTGCTGCTGAATGGCGTGGCCGATATCACCGAGACGTGTTCCCCGCTGAACCATTTCTATGCCCTTCACCATGCATTCGTGCGTGATCTGCACCAGGCGCCTGGCCTGCACGGAAGGCTCGCCCACAAAAAACATTTTGCTGGTGTCACCGTGATAGCCGTCCTTGATGACGGTAATGTCGATGTTAACAATGTCGCCTTTTTTGAGTATTTTGTCGCCCGGGATGCCATGACATACCTGGTGATTCACCGAGGTACAGATGGAGCGCGGGAAGCCCTTGTAGTTGAGTGGTGCCGGGACCGCATGCTGCACGTTGACGATGTAATCGTGGCAGAGCTGGTCGAGCTCGCCGGTCGTGATTCCCGCCTGAACGTGCGGTCGTATCATGCGCAGCACCTCGGCGGCGAGACGGCCGGCGACGCGCATTTTTTCGATTTCTGCGGGGGTTTTGATGGTGACGGGCATAGGTGCTTTGCAGCCGGCGTATTGTCCGGGAATAACGCTGTTTTAAAAAGCCCTTTTATGGATGGTCTTTCATCCAAACCCATGAAAACATTGTCGTAATAGGCTTGCTGTGGTATAAAGCCGCCCGCAGTACAACCTAAACCCTAAACCCACACGCGGCACCGTCACATGTATCCGGGTGTCTGGACGTTTCCCACGGGATCGGCCGGATTGATACATGGGGTCCGCGGCGGAAAAACCCGAAGGAGATATCATGAGCAATGTCACCATGCGCCAGATGCTGGAGGCCGGCGTGCATTTCGGCCACCAGACACGATTCTGGCACCCCAAGATGCGCCCCTATATTTTCGGCGAGCGCAACCGTATCCACATCATCAACCTGGAAAAGACCCTGCCGCTGTTCAACGAGGCGATGGGGTACCTGACCAAGCTCGCCGGTAACGGTGGCACCATCATGTTTGTCGGCACCAAGCGTCAGGCGACCGACATCATCGGTGAGGAGGCGGCCCGCTGTGGCAGCCCCTATGTGAACCATCGCTGGCTGGGCGGGATGCTGACCAATTACCGCACCGTGAAAAAATCCATCGAGCGTCTGAAAATGCTCGAATCGATACTGGCGGACGACACCAGCCGCCTGAAACTTTCTAAAAAGGAATTACTCGATCTCGATCGCGAGCGCGTCAAGCTTGAAAAGAGTCTGGGCGGTATCAAGGAAATGTCCGGACTGCCTGACGCTGTATTCGTTGTCGATGTGGGTCACGAATACATAGCCGTTTCTGAAGCGAAGAAGCTGAACATTCCCGTTGTGGGAGTGGTCGATTCCAACTGCAAGCCCGATGGCGTGGACTATGTCATCCCCGGAAACGATGACGCCCTTCGCGCCATCCAGCTTTACGCTCGCGCGGCGGCGGACGCCATTCTCGTCGGTCGTGAGCAGCATCAGGTGGCGATTGTGTCGGGTGACGATGAGTTCGTCGAAGTGAAAGAAGAACCGGCCAAGATCAAGATTGTCGCCAAGAAAAAGGTGGCAGCTCCGCAAGAAGTCGCGACGGAAGAGGTGACAACGGTTGAAGCCGTTGAAAAACCGGCGGTCAAACCGAAGCGCGTCGTGCGTGCCAAGCCCAAAAGCGGAGGGCACACGAAAAAAGAGGACCTCCCTGGCAAGCAGGACGAATAATTGACATGACGACTTCAAGGGGGCAATGCCCCCTTGATTTTATGTCGGTGGCGCTGGTCGCCGACAATGCAAGACGAGGATAAGGTATGAGTATTTCAGCACAACAAGTAAAAGAACTTCGTGAGCGTACCGGGTTGGGCATGATGGAATGCAAGGCCGCGCTTTCCGAGTCGAATGGGGACATGGAAGCCGCGGCCGATCTGCTGCGCAAGCGTGCGGGAGCCAAGGTTGAAAAGAAATCCGGGCGCATTGCTGCCGATGGCGCTATCGGTATTCATGTGAGCCCCGATCGCAAGACTGCCGCCATGGTTGAGGTAAATTGTGAAACCGATTTCGTCGCCAAAGGCGAAGAATTCATCTCCTTTGGCGTGGCTGTCGCTGCGCGTGTGGCCTCCAGTCATCCGGCGGATGTGGAGGCGCTTTACAAGCTTCCGCTCCAGGACGGCGCATCGACCGCTATCTCCCAGTCGCGCGAGGGCATGGTGATGAAGCTGGGCGAGAAAATCAATGTTCGGCGCTTTGAGAGGTTAACGACGGACAAGGGCCATATCGGCAGCTATGTCCACGGGCGCAAGATTGGCGTGCTGGTGGTGATGGACGGTGGCGATGATGCGCTTGCCAGGGACATCGCCATGCATGTCGCTGCCAGCCGACCCGAATATGTTTCCAAGGATCAGGTGCCGGCCGCGGCCATCGCCAAGGAAAAGGAGATATTCACCGAGCAGGCCAGCAGCAGCGGCAAGCCGGCGGACATCGTTGAAAAAATGGTCTTGGGACGGATCAACAAGTATTTCAATGAAATCACCCTGCTGGGACAACCCTTCGTGAAGGATCCGGACACCACGGTCGATAAACTGCTCAAGTCCAAAGGGGCGATCGTGAAGAGTTTCATGCGCTATGAAGTCGGCGAAGGCCTGGAGAAACGGTCGGACAATTTCGCCGCCGAAGTGATGGCGACAGTCAAAGGAGCATAGGCTTTGACGAGCGCATCCGGGGTCCCCGCCTACCGCCGCGTGCTCCTCAAGCTCTCCGGCGAGGCGCTGATGGGTTCCGATGCCTACGGGATCAATCGCGAAGTGCTGGCGCGCGTCGCCTCCGAAATCAAAGCGGTTGTCGCCACCGGTATTCAGCTCGCCATCGTAATTGGTGGTGGTAATATTTTTCGGGGTATTGCTCCCTCGGCTCAAGGCATGGACCGGGCCTCAGCCGATTACATGGGCATGCTCGCCACCGTGATCAATTCACTGGCTATGCAGGACGCGCTGGATAAGGCGGAAGTTCCCGTGCGCGTACAGTCGGCCCTGCGGGTCGACCAGGTGGTGGAACCCTACGTGCGCCGCCGTGCGATACGGCATCTCGAGCAGGGGCGCGTGGTGATCTTCGCGGCCGGTACCGGCAATCCTTTCTTCACCACCGACACCGCGGCAACGCTGCGCGGCATGGAAATTGGCGCGGATATCGTGCTCAAGGCTACCAAGGTGGACGGCGTGTACGATCGCGATCCGGTAAAGCACGCCGACGCCAGACGTTTCGAAACCATCAGCTATGACGAGGTTTTGGACCAGCGGCTGGGCGTGATGGACGCCGCCTCGATTGCCTTGTGTCGCGAGCAGAATTTGCAAGTACGGGTGTTCAGCATTCATAAGGCCGGCAATCTGATGCGGGTTTGCCGGGGAGAAAATATCGGCACACTGGTAAAAGGAGCTTAGCCATGACGCAATCGGTGGATAGCATTAAAAAGGACGCGGAGACGCGTATGGCGAAGTCGGTGGAGACGCTGAAGAACGATTTGGGAAAGATCCGTACCGGCCGGGCCCATCCTGGACTGCTCGAGAACGTGCGCGTGGATTACTACGGCAACAAGGCGCCCCTGAACCAGGTGGCCAACGTCTCAGCCGCGGATGCCCGCACCCTGACGGTGACGCCTTACGACAAGGGCCAGGCCGCGGCGATCGAAAAGGCCATCCGCGAATCCGATCTGGGCCTGAACCCCATGTCGACGGGCGGCGTTATCCGCGTGCCTCTGCCGGCGTTGACCGAGGAACGGCGCAAGGAACTCTCCAAGCACGCGCGTGCCGAAGGCGAGAACACCAAGGTAGCCATTCGCAATGTCCGTCGCGATTCCAACCAGCATCTTAAGGACGCCCTGAAGAAAAAGCTTATCACCGAGGACGATGACAAGCGCGCGGAAGAGGCGGTGCAGAAGTTCACGGACCGTTTTATCGGCGAGGTGGACAAGCTGGTGACGGACAAGGAAAAGGACATCATGCAGGTGTAAATGATTATCTCACCGCAAAGGCGCAAAGAGCGCAAAGATTTTCCTTAATTATGCTTTTCTTCGCGTTCTTTGCGCCTTTGCGGTGAAAAAAAGTATTTTAGAAAACGACTCTACGAATGGATAAGACCGGCAATAACGACACGGCGGCGAAGCTGGCGGCGCAATCCGATACCCCGCGTCACGTGGCGGTCATCATGGACGGCAACGGTCGCTGGGCCAAGAGTCGTGGATTACCGCGCATTGCCGGCCACCGCAAGGGCGTCGAGCGCGTGCGCGACATGGTGTCGGACTGTGTAGAAAAAGGAATCAAGCACCTCACGCTTTTTGCTTTTAGCAGTGAGAATTGGCGCCGCCCGCCGCAGGAAGTCCAGCTGCTCATGGATCTGTTCCTGAATGCGCTGGAGAACGAGATCAAGAAGCTGCACAAAAATAATGTCCGTTTCCGTGTCATCGGCGATAGCGCGCGTTTTGGCGAGAAAATCACCTCGCGCATCCAACAGTCGGAAATTCTGACGCGGGACAATCAGGCGCTGGTGCTTACGATTGCCGCCAATTACGGTGGGCGCTGGGACATCGCCCAAGCGTGCGCGCAACTGGCAAGCCGCGCCGTACGCGGTGAGATCGATCCCGCCACTATCACAGAAGCGAGCATCGAACCCTTCCTCAGTTTGGCCGGAGTTCCGGAGCCAGATCTTTTTATTCGCACCGGAGGCGAGCAGCGCATCAGCAATTTTCTATTGTGGCAGCTTGCCTACTCCGAGATGTATTTCACACCGGTCCTGTGGCCGGATTTCGATCGCGCACAATTCGAGCAGGCGCTAGCCTCGTATGCCGGGCGCCAGCGTCGTTTCGGTCTGACCGGTGATCAGATCGAAGCTGCGCGTCATGCTTAAGCAGCGCATACTGACAGCCATTATTCTCGTCCCGCTGCTGGTGGCGGCGCTGTTCACTCTCTCCATTTCGTGGATTACCCTGATATTCGCTGTCTTCGTGGCGGCTGCAGCGTGGGAGTGGGCCGGATTATCCGGCCTGAGGCGCTTCTCTGCCAAGATCGCGTATGTGACCTGCCTTTTGCTGTTTGGTGCGTTGGGGATGAATGTCATACAGCTCCAGGATGAACTGATCGTTTCACTCCTGGCTGCGGCGGTGTTGTGGTGGCTGTGGGCGTCAATTGAACTCATTAGCCGACCGAATGCTGCCAAAGGAATGTTCGAGACGCTGGCCGGCCGGCTTGTTGGTGGCTTTCTGGTTCTTGTCCCCTTGTGGATTGCATCGATTCATCTGCTGGCGACAGATGTGGATAAACCGCGGATGCTGTTGTTTCTGTTTGTGCTCGTGTGGGTGGCGGATACCGCCGCCTATTTCGCCGGTTCGCTTATGGGCAGAACCAAACTTGCCCCGCATATCAGCCCCGGCAAGACGGTGGAAGGTGTGGCGGGAGGCGTGCTGGGTGTCGTGTTGCTGGCCTGGCTTTGTGGGACAATGCTATGGCAATTCGAGGGAGCGTTGCTGGCAATGTGGACGGGATTGGCGGCCTTGACGGCGTTATTTTCGGTGGTCGGTGACCTGACGGAAAGCAAGCTCAAGCGTATTGCTGGCGTCAAGGACAGCGGCAAGCTGCTCCCGGGTCATGGCGGTGTGCTGGACCGTATAGATGCCCTGACTGCCGCGGCGCCGGTCTTCGCGCTCGGCGCGATTCTTCTGTTGAAGTAATGATACATGACCATCACGGATAAAAATTCCTCCATGGAAAGGCATGAACATAATATCCGCGGTGTAACCATTCTGGGATCCACCGGCTCCATAGGGATCAATACGCTTGATGTGCTCGCGCGTCATTCCGCAAAATATCGCATTGTCGCGCTGACCGCCAACACTCAAGTCGACCGTCTTTTCGAACAGTGCCGGCGTATCCTCCCGCGCATAGCGGTCATGCTTGATCCTCGTGCCGCTGCCCAGTTGAAGGGGAAAATTAAGCAGGCAGGACTCGATATCGATGTGCTATCCGGCGTGGACGGTCTGAACGCGGTGGCGACACATACCGAGGTGCACATTGTTGTCGCGGCCATTGTAGGCGCCGCTGGTTTGCTGCCCACACTGACTGCCGTACGGGCAGGGAAGCGTGTGCTTCTGGCAAACAAGGAACCGCTGGTGATGTCAGGCCATGTCTTTATCGAGGAAGCGCAACGCTACGGTGCCGAACTGTTGCCGGTAGACAGCGAACACAACGCGATTTTCCAGTGCATGCCGGGCGGTTTCCGCGCCGGCGTCCCGGCAGCCTCTGTGCGGCGCATTTTCCTGACCTGCTCGGGCGGGCCTTTCCGCTCCACGCCGCCCGAAGCGCTCGCCACGGTGACGCCAGAACAGGCCTGCGCCCACCCCAATTGGGTCATGGGACGCAAGATTTCCGTGGATTCCGCGACCTTGATGAACAAGGGCCTTGAGCTGATCGAGGCCTGTTGGCTGTTCGGCGTGACACCCGATCAAGTGGAGATAGTCATACACCCCCAGAGCGTGATTCATTCGTTGGTCGAGTATGTCGATGGTTCGGTGCTGGCGCAGTTGGGAAATCCGGATATGCGCACCCCGATCGCACATGCCTTGGCCTGGCCGGAGCGTATTGAATCCGGCGTGAAAAGCCTAAACCTGCTTGAAGTGGCGCATCTGGATTTCAGCGCCCCGGATCTGGAACATTTTCCGTGCCTGCGGCTGGCGTATGAAGCGGCGCGCGGTGGCGGCACCATGCCGGCGATTTTGAATGCGGCCAATGAAGTGGCGGTACAAGCCTTCCTGGACCGGCGCATCGGATTTACCGAGATCCCCCGCGTGATCGCGCATACACTATCGAACCTGCCGGCCAGCCATGAAACTCATCTCGATGCCGTGTTGTCTCATGACAAGTCAGCACGCGAGATGGCAGGCAGTTTCATCCTGGCGCGAGAACCTCGCGTAGGGCAGGGAGTTTTATGATGGATTTACTTTATTATGCCGCCGCTTTTGTGGTGGCGCTTGGCATCCTGATCACGGTGCACGAATTTGGCCATTTCTGGGTCGCGCGTCGTCTGGGGGTCAAGGTGCTGCGTTTTTCCGTCGGCTTTGGAAAGCCATTGTGGTCGCGCCACGTGGGGAAAGACAACATGGAGCTGGCCATCGGGGCATTTCCGTTGGGTGGTTATGTGAAGATGCTGGATGAGGCCGAAGGGGAAGTGCCGGCTTCGGAGATGCATCGGGCTTTCAACCGACAGCACGTCTGGAAGCGCATGGCCATCGTGACGGCGGGCCCCTTGTTCAATTTTCTATTTGCCATCCTGGCCTACTGGGCGGTCTATATGGTTGGTGTGGATGGTATCCAGCCGGTGGTCGGTAAGGTTGTCGAAGGCTCTATCGCGCAGCAGGCCGGGTTTCAGGCCGGAGACACGATTGTCAGCATTGACGGGAAAGAGGTGCAGAGCTGGGACCATCGTCGCCTGTATGTGTTTCAGCGGGCACTGGATCGCGCACGGATGATGTTTGAAGTTCGCGACACTCGAGGAGAAATAAAACGCCTTGAGCTGGATCTCTCGAACTTTCCCGTCCAGCAAGTGAATTCCTCGCTGTTCGAGCGGGGCATCGGTCTGATCGGATATTTTCCGGAGGCCCAGCCGGTTATAGGTGCGATTGAACCGGGGCCCGCCATGCGCGCAGGAATGGAAATCGGTGATCGTCTGGTGGAAGTCAGCTCCCAGCCCGTGCGCACCTGGGAGGAATTGGTTGCTCTGGTCAGCCGTAACCCCGGCAATTCCATTCACGTTGTTGTAGAACGCGATGGAAAGCGACTTGATTTTGACGTCATACCCCATGCTGTCGAGCAAGGGAGCGAAACGATTGGGCGTATTGGCATCCGCCCCAGATTCAGCGAGATACCCGATGATATGCGGGTCAAGGTGCGTTTTGACCCCATGCCGGCATTGGCAGAAGGAATTGGCAATACCTGGAGGATGTCGGTGCTCACGCTTGAGATGCTCTACCGCATGCTCAAACTCGAGGTGTCCGCGCGCAACATCAGCGGACCGATCACCATCGCGCAGTATGCCGGTTATTCCGCCAAGGTTGGTATCGAGCAGTTTGTGCTGTTCCTGGCGGTCATCAGCATCAGTCTGGGGGTGTTAAATCTGTTGCCCATTCCGGTGCTCGATGGCGGACACTTAATGTATTACATTATCGAAGCGGTGAAAGGCAGCCCGCTTCCCGAAAGCGTCATGGTCTGGGGACAGCAGATAGGGGTGGCTTTGCTCGTCGGCCTGATGGTGCTGGCCTTTTATAATGATTTGACCCGGATTTTCCTCTAAACGATTGCCGCTTGCCAGAATCCAGAATATTTCATTACGAATGAAAAGATTTTTTGCGGCATTTCTCCTTGGTCTTGTTTGTGTGTCCGTCAGCCAGGCGATGGAGTCCTTTGTCATCAAGGACATTCGCGTGGAAGGATTGCAGCGTATTTCGGCGGGTACCGTATTCAATTATCTTCCGGTCAAGATCGGCGACTCGTTAACCGAGAAGAAATCCCAGGATGCCGTGCGTGCTTTGTTCAAGACAGGTTTTTTCCGGGACGTGCATCTGGAACGTGATCGTGATGTTCTGATCGTGAACGTGGTAGAGCGCCCCTCGATCGCCGGCATCAAAATTGCCGGTACCAAGGAAATGTCGGAAGAAGACCTGAAAAAGGGCTTGAAGGAAGTGGGCTTGGCTGAAGGCCGCGTGTTCAACAAGTCGCTGCTGGATCGGGTGGAACAGGAGCTGCGACAGCAGTATTTCAGCCGCGGGTACTACGCGGTCAGCATTTTGCCGACGGTAACGCCGCTTGAACGCAACCGCGTGGATATCAATATCGAGGTGGCGGAAGGCAAGGTGGCGCGCATCCGTGAGATCAACCTTGTGGGTAGCCAGCTCTTTCCCGACAAGAAACTGCTGAAGCTTTTCACTCTCGGCCCCAAGCCCTGGTATGCCTTTTTTTCCAGCCGTGACAAATACTCGAAACAGAAACTGGCTGGCGATCTGGAGCGGTTGCGCAATTTCTATCAGGACCAGGGATTTCTTGAGTTCAATATCGATTCCACCCAGGTGGCCATTACGCAGGACAAGGAAGAGATTTATATCACGGTCAACCTCACGGAGGGCAAGAAATATACCGTGACCGGTTACAAGCTGGCCGGAACTTTCGTGATTCCTGAGAGTGAGCTGAATAGCCTGATTGCCATCAAGCCGGGCAGCGTTTTCTCTCGCAAGGAAGTCACGGAAACTACCAAGAAAATGTCCGATCGGCTGGCCAACGACGGTTATGCCTTTGCCAACGTGAATGCCATACCTGACGTGGACAAAGACAAGTCGGAAGTATCTTTTACTTTTTTTGTCGATCCAGGGCGGCGTATTTACGTGCGGCGTGTCAATTTTTCCGGCAATGTCGCATCTCGCGACGATGTGTTGCGTCGCGAGATGCGACAGCACGAGGGTGGGTGGTACAACGCCGAGAAAATCCAGCGTTCGCGTGTGCGCCTTCAGCGCCTCGGTTTCTTCGATGATGTGAACGTGGAAACGCCGACAGTGGCCGGGGTGGCAGATCAGGTAGACGTCAATGTCAATGTCAAGGAGCGCCCCACCGGCAATCTTCTGCTGGGCGTCGGTTATTCGGACAGCGACGGTCTGCTGTTGAATGCCAGCATTACCCAGAGCAACCTGTTCGGTACCGGCAAGGAGCTCGGTGTCAGTTTCGACAACTCAGCCTCTACGACCAATTTCAATATTCGTTATACCAATCCCTATTACACCAAGGACGGCGTTAGTCGCGGTTTCAATATTTTTTCCAGCACAATCGACGCTGCCGTTGCCGATACGGCAGCCTATTCTGCCGACAGCCAAGGAGTGGGCATATTCTTCGGTATTCCTTTGAGCGAGGACAACAATATCAATGTTGGCGCTGACGTTGAACGGATTGATCTCCATACCAACACCAGCAGTGCCCAGATAGCGCAGGATTTTGTAGCCAAATACGGTTCCTCCAACACAGTTCTGAAGACAACGGTGGGCTGGTCGCATGACACTCTGGACAGCCTGCTGCTGCCTACTTCCGGCAGTTTGCAAAAACTAAGCGCCGAAATCGCCGTGCCGGGCACCGACATCGAGTACTACAAGCTGACCTATCTTGCCGGTCGATACTGGTCGATCAGTGACAGTTTTACGTTCAAAATGAAGGGTGAGCTTGGGTACGGCAACAGCTACGGTAGTACCGATGCGTTACCTTTTTACAAGAATTTCTATGCGGGCGGCAGCAGTACCGTACGCGGCTTCAAATCGCGTTCACTGGGTCCTAGAGACAGCTTGCCGCCGAATGACCCCATCGGCGGCAACCGGCGGGTGCTGGTGAACGCGGAATTGCTGTTCCCGTTGCCTGGCACATCCAGCGATAATAAGTCCATGCGGCTCAGCCTTTTCACCGACGGGGGCATGGTTTACGGCCCGGGCGAGAAGGTTGAGCTCGGCCAGTTGCGCTATTCGGCCGGTTTGGCGTTTAATTGGTTCTCGCCTGTCGGGCCGCTCAGCTTCAGCTATGCGATTCCCCTGAACGATAAGCCGGGCGATCGGACGGAATCGTTCCAGTTCACGTTGGGCGTGCCGCTGCGATAATTATCAGGAGGTTGTTTTGCACATCAGAAACATTGTATTCAGGACAGTTGCATATGTGCTTGGCGCATGCATCATGCCGGTTTCAGCTCTGTCGGCTGATCTCAAGATCGGATATGTCAACGCCGTCAAGGTTATCGAGGAGGCTCCGCAGGGAGAAGCTGCGCTCAAGAAACTCGAGGCTGAATTTGCGCCGCGCGACAAGCAGATAGTGGAGACGCAGAACAAACTCAAGCAATTGGAGCAGGAGCTGGAAAAGAACGCACTGGTGCTGAAGGATACCGAACACCGCTCCAAGGAATTCGAGATCGTTTCACTAAAACGCGATCTGCGTCGCACCACACAGGAATTCCGCGAGGATTACAATCTGAGACGCAACGAGGAACTGGCCGCACTTCAGAAAATCGTGCAAAAGACGATTGCGGAAATCGCCAAATTGGAAAATTACGATCTCATTCTGGAAAGTGCTGTTTACGCCGGCCCCAAGGCGGACATTACCGACAAGATCCTCAAAAAGCTCGGGAAGAAATAATTCGAAGAAGTAATGATTTAATATGATCATCTACCGCAGAGAGCGCAGAGCACGCAGAGAAAGAACGTGAAAATGAACTGTAAATTCTCTGCGATCTCTGCGTCCTCTGCGGTGAAAACTCATATTTCAGAGATACCCTGAAATGGCCGTCACTCTCGCAGAGCTGGCACGGCGCTTCCAGGGCAGAGTGCGGGGAAATCCTGAACTCGTTATCGAGCGCGTGGCGCCGCTGGAGAGCGCCGGCCCACAAGACATTGCCTACCTCAGCGACAAGAAATATTTTCCGGTGCTTGCGAATACGGCGGCCGGTGTGGTGATATTGAGCGAATCTGATGCTTCAGAATATGGCGGGTGCGCGCTGATCGTCACTGACCCGCATTTGTGTTTCGCGCGCATAGCGCAATGGCTGCATCCATATCCGGTATTCACGCCGGGAACGCACCCGACGGCAGTTATCAATTCTGATTCGCGTATCGCCAAAACGGCATGGGTTGGACCGCATTCCGTGGTTGAGGACGGTGTTGAGATTGGTGATGATGTGTACGTCGGGCCGGGATGTTTCATCGGAAATCACGTGACCATTGGCGCACGTAGCCGGCTTGTCGGCCATGTGTCCATCGGCGACCGATGTTCGATCGGCGAAGATTGCCTGCTTCACCCTGGGGCGGTGATTGGTAGCGACGGTTTTGGTTACGCCAGAAATGGTGAACAGTGGCAGAAGGTGCCGCAACTCGGTCGCGTGATCATCGGGAGCAACGTGGAGATTGGCGCCAATACCACCATCGATCGGGGTGCCTTGAATGATACGGTCATCGGCAACGGCGTGAAGCTGGATAACCAGATTCAGATTGCCCACAATGTGCACATCGGTGATAACACCGCCATCGCCGCGTGCGTAGGCATCGCGGGCAGTACCAGGATCGGCAAGCGTTGCACGCTCGGCGGACAGGCGGGTATTACCGGGCATCTGGATATCGCAGATGACGTGCACATTACGGCGGGGTCCCTGGTGACCAGCTCGATAAAACAGGCAGGCGCCTATTCATCCAGCCTCAAGGCCGAGCCGGCGGAAAAATGGCGCCGGAATGCAGCCCGGTTGCACCATCTTGACGAGATGGCGCGAAGACTGACCAAGCTGGAAGAAAAATTGCAACAGCAATCCGAGGAGCATGAAAATTGAACTCAATGGATATCCATGAAGTACTTAAATACCTTCCTCATCGTTATCCGTTTCTGCTCATCGATCGCGTGCTGTCATATACGAAGGATGAATCAATCACCGCGATTAAAAACGTGACCATCAACGAACCCTTCTTTCAGGGCCACTTTCCCAACCGTCCCGTGATGCCGGGCGTATTGATCGTCGAGGCCATGGCCCAGTCATGTGCCATACTTTCATTCAAGAGCATGGACGCCCTGCCCAAGGAGAATTCCATCTTTTATTTTGTCGGCATCGACAATGCGCGCTTCAAGCGTCCGGTGGAGCCGGGGGACCAGCTTCGGTTCACGTCAAAAATAAAGCGGAAAGTAAAGGGAATCTGGATGTTCGAGAGCAGCGCCCACGTGGGCGACGATTTATGTTGCAGTGCTGATTTGATGTGTACCTACAAGGAAGCCTAATTGATCCATCCCCTGGCCAATGTTGATCCGGGCGCCAAGATAGGAAAAGACGTTCAGATCGGCGCATTCAGCATCATTGGCGCTGGTGTGGAGATTGGCAACGCGACCTGGATTGGCCCCCATGTCGTGATTAACGGACCGACACGCATTGGCGAAAATAACCGGATCTACCAGTTTTCATCACTGGGGGAGGCCCCACAGCATCAGGGTTACCACGGAGAACCCACGTGGCTTGAGATCGGCGATCGCAATATTATCCGGGAATACTGCACGTTAAATCGCGGGACAGTGGGTGGCGGCGGGGTTACCCGGCTGGGACATGACAATTTTATTATGGCGTATTGTCACGTGGCACATGATTGCCAGGTTGGGAACCTTACGATTTTTGCCAATGGCACCAGTCTTGCCGGTCATGTCAGGGTGGAAGATCAGGTAATTTTCGGCGGGTTCACGATGGTCCACCAATTCTGCCGTGTTGGTGCGCATGTCATGACGGGCATCAGTACGGTGACCTTCAAGGACATCCCGCCATATCTTCTGGTGGCGGGCAATACCGCCGTTCCTCACGGACTCAACGTGCGCGGACTGAAGCGACGGAATTTTTCCGAACAGTCTATTGAATCCCTTCGCCAGGCCTATAAGCTGGTCTACAAAACCGGGTTGCGGCTCAATGAGGCAACCGAAAAGTTGGCACAGATGGCCGGCATGAGCGCCGAAGTCAGATACTTTCTCGATTTCATCAAGAAGTCAGAACGCGGTATTGTTCGCTAAGTCGTGGCATCAAGGTCCGCGATTAGAATCGGAATTGTCGCCGGGGAGGCTTCTGGCGATATATTGGGGGCCGGACTGATACGCGAAATCAAGAAACGGCTTCCGGCAGCCTCCTTCGAAGGTATTGGCGGACCGCAAATGCAGGCGATGGGTTGCCGCAGTCTTTTCCCCATGGACCGGCTTTCCATCATCGGATTCGAGGGTCTGGACAAATATCCTGAAATTCTCGGTATACGAAACAAGCTTGCCGATCATTTTCTATCGCGTCCGCCGGATCTGTTTATTGGCATTGATGTCCCTGATTTTAATCTGGGCCTGGAGGAGAGGCTAAAGTCCGCCGGTATTCCGACGGTGCACTATGTCAGCCCCACCGTGTGGGCCTGGCGCGGTTACCGCATCAGGAAAATTCGGCGCGCTGTCGACCATATGCTGGCCTTGTTTCCGTTCGAGGCCAGTTATTATCGCAAGCATCACGTTCCGGTGACTTATGTGGGCCATCCTCTGGCAGATGAGATTGGAGAAAAATCCAATGCGGCTGCCATGCGCCGTGCGCTTCATCTGCCTGTCAAAGGTGTCGTGATTGCCTTATTGCCCGGGAGCCGCGACAGTGAGCTTAAGCGACATGCCGACCTGTTTGTAAAAACAGCATTATGGCTTCATAAGCGCCATTCAAATATTCATTTTGTTGCACCGTTTGTGAGCCCCGCAACGAGAGCCATTTTTGAAGAAGCGTTGTACCGGCAGGGCGCATGGTTTCTCCCTGTGACCATCGTGGCCAATCAGTCACGCGATGCCATGGCGGCCGCGGACATTGTGTTGCTGGCCTCCGGTACGGCTACCCTCGAAGCCGCATTGCTTAAAAAACCGATGGTGGTCACCTATAAAATGTCCTGGTTGTCTTATCTCCTGGTGCAGCCGTTTCTGCATGTGAAATTGTATGCCTTGCCCAATATTCTGGCGGGCCGCAAAATCGTGCCTGAACTGATGCAACGTGAGGCGACCCCGGAAAAACTAGGAGATGCCGTAGAGGACTTTCTGATACACCGAGACAAGACTCGGGCATTGCGTGCAGCGCTATCCGGTATTCATCGCTCCTTGCGCCGACATGCTGACGCACGTGCGGCGGAGGCAGTGATCCGGTTGCTGAAATCTCGGAAAGATCAGGCCAAATAAGCTTCTTTCATGGCGAAATGCTGACATGTCGTCCAGTTCCAGCTCACTAAAGTTTGTAGCGGGTGTGGATGAGGTGGGGCGCGGACCCCTTGCCGGGCCGGTCGTCGCGGCGGCTGTGATTCTCGATATAGCCAGGCCCATTGACGGCTTGGCCGACTCCAAGACATTGAGTGCTCGCCGCCGCGAGGAGCTTTCAGCCCTGATCAAGACGCATTCGCTTTGCTGGGCATTGGGCAGGGCGGAGGTAGAGGAGATCGACCGGCTGAATATTTTGCAGGCCAGCCTCTTGGCCATGCAGCGGGCCGTTATGGCGCTTGCGATACAGCCGGAGCTGGTATTGGTGGACGGCAACCAGGCGCCCAAACTGGTTTATCCCGTGACGACTATTATTCGGGGAGACGCTACTGAACCATCCATTTCTGCTGCTTCAATTTTGGCCAAGGTCGTGCGTGATGCGGAGATGTGTGATTTGGACGAGCTTTATCCTGGGTATGGTTTTTCATTACACAAGGGTTACCCCACCCGGGCTCATATTGATGCACTTCAGAAGCAGGGTGTCAGCCCTGTCCACCGGCGCAGTTTTGGGCCGGTCAGACAGGTATTGGCCGCATCCCTGGCGGCGAGCTCCTGATTCAACGCGACTGGCTAGGTGGATGTAACTCCATGTAAACAAGAGGAAATGATGTGCTGTAATAGAGCCTGTCTCAAAATTAAACTCCCTTCCCCTTGATGGGGGGGGGGGGGGGGGGGG